>NZ_JACAPY010000035.1:109849-137152 GCF_013385455.1 Pseudomonas sp. G1002 | reverse complement strand
TGCCGAGTGGTGGGGCAAGAGCCTTTTGGTTACTTTTGGGCTCCTTTCAAAAGTGACCCGCTGTAAGAGCGGAACCAATACAAGCCATCACCCAAAAACGGATATGCCCCCAAAAAGAAGCATCACCCATTAGCCAGCTCTTCCAGATGATCCATCAACTCCTGGGGCTTAAGCACCAACACATCACTGTCCACCGCATCCAGCACTACCTCCGCCGTATTCCCGATCAACGCCCCGGAAATCCCGGTGCGCGCCACCGTACCTATGATGGTCACCGCCGCCTGCCATTTGTGCGCCGCGTGAGGAATCAACACATCCGCCGGCCCTTCCTCGATATGCAGATGAGTGTCGTCAATATCGAACTCCGCCTGAAACGCCTTGCACTGCTCACGATACCGGGCCTCGATCGTCTCCTTGAGCTGAAACACCGGATCCGCCGCCGACAGCATCGGCGACGGATGCGCACTGATCACATGCAACTGCGCCTTGGCCAGGCTCGCGATATCAAACCCATGATCAATGATCGCGTTATGCAACGCCTGATGCTCGGCATCAGAATTGCCCACATCGATGGCCGCCAAAATCACCCCGCCAGCCCAAGGCCTGGACGTCTTCACCAGCAGCACCGGAGTAGGGCAGTAGCGCATCAACTTCCAGTCGGCAGGCGTCAACAGCGCCTTTTTCAACGGGCTGTCAGCGAAATGCTGCTTGACCACCAACCCACACCCCTCTGCCTGCTGCACGTCGATGATGGTTTCATGCAGGCTGTCATTCCACGCCTGTTCGGTGGTGACGCTGTAGCCATCCTCCTGCAAACCGGCCTTCAGCAGGCTCAACATCGCAGAATGCTCGTGCTTCTTGTCACACACCAACAAATGCAAATGTGCCCCGGTGACGCCGGCAATCAGCTTGGCGCGCTTGAGGGCCAGGCTTTCCGAATGCTCAGGCTCGATGACCACCAGGATGCTGCGTATGGCTTGCATGGTCGGGTTCTCCAAAAAAGGGTGGGCGTGGAACAACTATAGTTGCTGCCCGGCACACGTCATGTTGATGCACATCAAGCCCGGTAGCTGGCGGTCTGCGGCGCGGTCGGTATAATCGCCGGCCTTTTGTGAATCTTTGCCCGTGAGCCCGATGAACCTGCCAGAAATCCACGAATTCCTCGGTTGCCGCACCCCCGACGGCTGGGTCCAGGCCGCGTTGGCCGACCAGGAAACCCTGCTGATCGACCACAAGAACTGTGAATTCAAGGCCGCCAGCACCGCCTTGAGCCTGATCGCCAAGTACCATTCCCACGTCGACCTGATCAACCTGATGTCACGCCTGGCCCGGGAAGAACTGGTGCACCATGAGCAAGTCATGCGCCTGATGAAGAAGCGCAAGATCGAGCTGCGCCAGCTGTCCGCCGGCCGCTACGCTTCGGGTTTGCGCAAGGTGGTGCGCAGCCATGAACCGGTCAAACTGGTGGATACCCTGGTGGTCGGCGCGTTTATCGAAGCCCGCAGTTGCGAGCGTTTCGAAGCACTGGTGCCGCATTTGGACGAAGAACTCGGCAAGTTCTATTTCGGCCTGCTGAAAAGCGAGGCCCGGCATTTCCAGGGTTACCTGAAACTGGCTTACCAGTACGGCGACGCCAAGGACATCGCCCAGGTCATCGACCGTGTACGCGCCGCCGAGCAGGAACTGATCGAGTCACCGGACGTCGAGTTCCGCTTTCACAGCGGCGTGCCAGCCTGACGCAACCGCTGCACCGAGCAACGCGGTGATCCCGGCCAGTATCAGGATCACCGCCTGCGTCCCCAGCGGCGCCGCCAGCAGTGCGATCAGCAAACCGGCCAGCGGCTGCGAGAGGTTGTTGAGCAAGGTCAGCACGCCCACCGTCTTGCCAAAGTCCCGGGCCGGGATTACCCGTTGTCGGACGCTGCGGATGTACACGTTGAACATCTTGTCGAAACCGGTCAGCAGCAGGAAACCCACGGCATAAGCCCACACATTCGGGCTGATGGCCGTGATCAACGCTCCCACGGCAATCATCGAATACGACAAACCGCCCAGCACCTTGAGCGGCAGGGAAGCGCGCGCCAGGAAAAACAGGATGGCGATGGTCACCAGCGCGCCGGCCGCCTGCAACCCGGCGTAGGTGTCCTTGCCGGCGGCGTATTGGCCAATGACCATCGCGGCGGAAGTGGCGAGGGTGACGCCGATGATCAGGTTCACACCCACCGCCAGGGCGATAATCCTTTTCAGCTCCGGCAGGTCGCGGATATGCCCGAAGGCAACGCGCAACGGTTGCAGCCAGATGTCGTTGTGCTGCTCGAAAGTTTCAAGATTGACCGTGGTGTGGCGTTGCCAGATGCGCATCGCCAGGTCCGCCAGCAGGAACAGCCCGGCAACCCCCAGCACGACCCAGTGCCAGGCCCAGACGCCCAACATCAGCGCGGCCACCAGCGGGCCCAGCACCAGCCCGGTCTGGTCGGCAATCTGCGAGTAGGACAAGGTCTTGGCGTAGGTGTAATGCTTGAAGATATGCGGCAGCAGCACTTCCCGGGCCATGATGCCCTGGGTGGTCAACACGCCGCACAGCGCCGAAAGCATGACAATCCAGTAAATCCCGTCGAACATTCCATACAGCAGCACCGCCGCCACACACGCCAGCGCCCGGTACACCTGGCTGATATGCAGGACGCGCACGGCGGGATATTTGTCGCACAACGCCCCGCACACCGGGAACGACAGGTACCGCGGCAAGGATTCGACAAAAAACGCCAGGCCCGCCCACGACACACTGTTGGTGGTCTGGAACACGATCAACGGCACGATGAACAACAGAATCTGGTCGGCCAGGCGTGACAGAAACAACGAAATGAAGAAAGCCAGGTAATCCTTGCGCATGGTGTGCTCGTGTCCGTGAGTCAAATCGTCGTCAGTAGCCGGAGCCGGATTTATCCGTGAGATTGTGGCGCTCGTCGCCCTTGAGCGGCGGGTTGAATACGCTGACCAGCACCAGGTCCTGCTCCTTTCCGCCTCTTAGATAATGGCAGTCGTGTTGGTCCAGCGCATAAATATCACCGGGGCGGATCGGGTAGACGTTACCGTCCATATCTTCGACTTCACCCTCACCGGCGATGCAGTAGCAAGCCTCCAGGTGATTACGGTATTGCAGCAGTGACTCGGTGCCGGCACGCACGACGGTGTGGCAGACGGTATAACCCATCCCGTCCTTTTCCGTCAGCAACCGATGGCTGGTGCCAGCGCCCCATTCGACAAAGTGCGCGGTGTTTTCTATGTCTGATTTGTGACGAACGAACATGGTTTTCTCCCGCTATGTAGGTAGAGGGCCATGATTCTCTTGTGTTTGTGGTGTTGTCATCAGCGACACTTCCGAAAAGCGTGTGGGGCGCATCTGGCGGACGGTACCGAGTTAAAGACTGCGGTGAAACTGTTAAAAACTCTTAAAAGCATGAAGCTTCGTCGGCCAGTGATGGCCAGCTGCTTTAGTCTGCCGGCTTGCCACCTATAATGCGCACACTTCAATCCGCGCGTGCACTGGAAATTTATGGATAACTTGGGTCTCGGCAAGGTCTTGCTCGTGGAGGACGATGAGAAGCTGGCAGGGCTGATCGCCCATTTCCTGTCCCAGCATGGCTTCGAGGTGCTGGCCGTGCACCGCGGCGACCTGGCGCTGGCGGCGTTCCTGGAGTTCAAGCCGAAGATCGTCGTGCTCGACCTGATGCTGCCCGGCCAGAGCGGCCTGCATGTGTGCCGTGAAATTCGCAACGTGTCCGACACGCCCATCGTGATCCTCACCGCCAAGGAAGACGACCTCGACCACATCCTCGGCCTGGAGTCCGGCGCCGATGATTATGTGATCAAGCCGATCAAGCCGCCTGTGCTGCTGGCTCGCCTGCGCGCCCTGCAACGTCGCCAGGCGCCGGAACCCACGGTGCGCGGCGCCCTTGAGTTCGGCCGCCTGGCCATCGACCGCAGTTGCCGGGTGGTGAGCCTGGGCGGGGAGAAGATCGACCTGACCACCATGGAATTCGAACTGCTGTGGTTGCTGGCCAGCGCCGCCGGGAAAATCCTCTCCCGCGATGACATCCTCAACCGCATGCGCGGTATTGCCTTTGACGGGCTCAACCGCAGCGTCGACGTGTACATCAGCAAGCTGCGTGGCAAGCTCAATGACAACCCCCGGGAACCGGTGTGCATCAAGACCATCTGGGGCAAGGGCTACCTGTTCAATCCGTTCGCCTGGGAGGTCTAGATGTTAAGGCTGTTTCTGCGTCTGTATATCATCCTGGCCATTGGCTTGGCCGGGGCGATCTGGCTGGTGAACTACACCTTCGATGAGCTGTTGCCGGAGGCCAACGAAACCTACAACCGCGAAGCACTGCGCGGCCCGGCGTATGGGCTGGTGGAACAATTGCGGCCGGTGACGGGGGAAGCGCGCGCCGCCCGCCTGGCCGAGTTGCAACCGCACTATGGGCTGCGCCTGGCGCTGGTGCAGCGGGACACGCTGAAACTGACCGAGCGTGAACAGCAACTGCTGGCCAGTGGCGAGTTGGTGGTGCGTGGGGATTTCATGGAGTTCATCTCCAACATCGACGGCGGCCACCAACTGCTGGAAATCAAACTGCCGGAAGAGCCCAAGTGGCTGTACATGTGGGCCTATGGCTTCCTCGGCCTGTGCCTGGCGATTGTCCTGTACTTCTGGGTTCGGCCCCATTGGCGTGACCTGGAGCATATCCGCCTGGCCGCGCAACGTTTCGGTGACAACGATCTCGGCTCGCGCATCCTGCTGCCGCGCCGTTCTACCGTGCGCGAGCTGGCGGGGCACTTCAACCAGATGGCCGAGCGCATTGAAAGCCTGATCGCCAACCAGCGCGAGTTGACCAACGCCGTGTCCCACGAGCTGCGTACGCCGATTGCGCGGCTGTCGTTTGAGCTAGACCAGCTCAAGCAACAGGCCGATCCACGGGAGAGCCGCGCACTGATCGCCGACATGTACGCCGACCTCGGCGAGCTGGAAGAAATGGTCTCGGAACTGTTGACCTACGCCAGCCTGGAACGCGGCGCCACGCAGATCACCCGGGAAAGCATCGAGGCCCACAGCTGGCTCGACAGTGTGCTCGGCAGCGTCGCCCTGGAGGCCGAGGCGGCAGGCGTGCAGTTGCTGCTGCGCACCTGTGAAGTCGATTACATCCGTATCGAGCCGCGCTTTATGGCACGGGCGGTGATCAACCTGTTGCGCAATGCAATTCGCTATGCCGACCGGCGCGTGGAAGTGTCGCTGGTGAAGTTTGGCACCGGCTATGAAGTACGGGTCAATGACGACGGTCCCGGTGTGCCGGTGGAAGGGCGAGGGAAGATTTTCGAGCCGTTCCTGCGCCTGGACGCCAGCCGTGACCGCCGCACCGGTGGCTTCGGCCTCGGCCTGGCGCTGGTGCGGCGGGTGTGCCAATGGCATGGCGGGCAGGTTGAAGTGCTGGATTCGGAGTGGGGCGGGGCATCGTTCCGGATGACCTGGGCGTATGCCGAGTAATCATCCAGGAGCCATGGAGATCAAATGTGGGAGCGGGCTTGCTCGCGAAGGCGGTGAATCAGTCGCCGGATACATTGACTGAAACACCGCCTTCGCGAGCAAGCCCGCTCCCACATTTTGATTGGATTACCAAAGTTAGAACGTGTGTTCGACCATCCCCATCACCGACGTCTGCAAGCGTCTCTCCACAATCGGGCTTTGCCCGGCCTTGTCTGCCAGGTACTGCACATCCAACAGCGTCGAAAACTGTGTGTGTTCGCTGATCGGCAAGCTCCACACCAGATTCATCCCGTTGCTGATGTTGCCGCCGCTGGCCTTGTAGGCCTTGAAGCGACTCTGTGCGGCCTGGCCGGTGGTCACGCCGTACCAGGTCTGCAGGTAATTGCTGTCGCCAAAATGGCTGCTGAGGCTGGCATCCAGCGAACCGTAGTCGCCGTCGTACAGGTTGGTGCCCAGGCTCAGTTCCAGATGGGTGAACGCCTTGCCGGAATCCTTGTGATCATCTTCCTCAAGCGCATGCTCCAGGGTTGCGCCGAGA
This sequence comes from Pseudomonas sp. G1002, assembly GCF_013385455.1. Classification (NCBI taxonomy): domain Bacteria; kingdom Pseudomonadati; phylum Pseudomonadota; class Gammaproteobacteria; order Pseudomonadales; family Pseudomonadaceae; genus Pseudomonas; species Pseudomonas sp. G1002. The sequence continues at coordinate 131,072 of NZ_JACAPY010000035.1, read as the reverse complement.
ATCACCCCGCCCAGGTTATAGCTGCCACTGACACCCACCTGGGGGCGAGTCTTGATCTCGCCCATGCCCTTGAGTTTCTTCGAGCCCGGGCGCCCGGTCTTGCTTTCGTCCTTGCGTGAGCCGCTGGCGCCGACGTAGGCGCTGAAGCTCGCGCCACCGCCGTCATAACCCCAGCCCAGGCCCTTGTCGGTGTCGAGGAAAATCCCCCACGGGCTGACGATGGCGGCGCCCAGCACCGGCGCGGTGACTCGCTCGTCGCTGCCGCTGTAGCGGGGCAGGTTGGCCACGCCGGCCTTGAGGGTGTATTCCCAGTCGTCGGCCAGCAGGGTGTCGGCGCTGGCCAGCAGGCACAGCGACGTCAGGGACAGGCACAGGTGTTTTGAACGCATGATGGTCTTCATGTGAGGTCAGAGACTCAAGGGGTTGTGGGGAGAATCGGTACGTTTGAAGTGGTAGCCGGAGGCGCTCAGGCCGTTGACCTGGCGACTCACGGTATCGCCCAGGCCATAGCCGTTGCCGGCCAGCACCGCATGGGCGTTGTCCACGGGCAGCAGGATGTAGTCGGTCAGCGGCTCGTCGTGCAGTTGGCCGCGGATCACCAGGAAGCCGTTTTCCAGGCGCACGCTGATGCCGCTCAGGGGCGCGTCGGGCTCATGGGTGTTGAGCACTTGATAGGTGCCGATGGTGTCGGCCCAGGCATTGCTCAGCGGGGTCGGTTCGATGCGTTCGCCCACCGGCACGCGTTGGCCGTGGCTGCGGGCGGTGAGCATCTTGCGCCCTTGCACCGTTACCACATCCAGCTGCACGCGGCCCAGTTCGCCGAGGTCCGTGAGCCAGAAGCCGAGGAATTTCTGTTGTGCCCGCAGCCAGCCCTCGCCGTCGCGCAGCAGTTCGAAACGGGTGTCGGCCAACTCGCCATACAGCTGGCCGTTTTCGTCCTTGATACGGAAGACACCCCAGGCCGTGGCGTAGAAACCCGCCAGGCGCCTGCGGTCGATCGCGGCGGGCACCTGGCGGATTTTCAGGCCGTGGGCGGGCGCCTGGCAGTTGTCGGCACACACCGGGTCGCCGGTCTGGGCCTGGAGCATCAGGCGCAGGGTGTCGGTGGTCAGGGACACCACCATCTCTTCGGCGTTGCTGTCGTTGGCCATCACGATCACGGCCAGTTGCTGGTCCGGCAGCATCGTCAGTTGCGCCGCGAAATCATCTCCGCCACCGCTGTGCTGGAAGGTGCGAATGCCGGGGCCCACCGGCTCATCGCCGCAAGGGGCGAGAAACCACCCCAGGCCCATCTGGCAGTCGAAGTCCAGGGCGTTGCCGGTGTTTTGCTGGCTGAACATCTCGTCAATCGACTGGCTGCCCAGTACCTGTCTGTCTTTATAGAGGCCCCGGGCGAAGAGCATGCGCACGTAGTGGCTGAGGTCCTTGGGGCTGCTCCACAAGCCACCGGCCGCGAGGTCGCGCACCTGGGCGTCGGCGCTGACGGTGCCGTCTGCATAACCCCGGGCGCGAAAGCCCGGTTGCGCGCCGGTGCCGACGAAGCTCGACTGGTTCATCTCCAGGGGCTTGAGCAGGCTGCTTTGCAGTCGGGTTTCGAAATCCTGCCGACTGCTGCGTTCGATGGCGGCGCCGACCAGGGCGTAGCCGAGGTTGGAATAGGCCACCTGGGTCCCCGGTGGCGTGCTCAGCCAAACCCCTGAAATACGCATTGGCATCTGGCCCATGGCGAAGGTGTTGCGCACGTCCCGCAGGTGTTCGCTGGGCAGGCCGGACTGGTGGCTGAGCAGGCGGCGCAGGGTGATGTCGCGGTCGGCGGCAGCCTGGTCGGAATGAAAGCGCGAGCGTACGTAGAACTCCCGCAGCGTGTCCTGGATCGGGGCGTCGAGGGCCAGGCGCTGTTGCTCCACCAGTTGCAGGGCGGCGGTGGCGGTCAGCAGTTTGGAGAGGGCGCCGGCGCGGAACGCGGTGTTGGGGGTGACGGGTTTGCCCAGGGCCTTGTCGGCCAGGCCAAAGCCCTGGGCCCAGATCAGTTCCTGGCCGTTGACCAGGGCGATGGACAGGCCGGGTATGTTTTGCCTGGCCATTTCGCTGGGAATGCGTTTTTGCAGGTAGCGGATGATTGCGCTGTAGTCGCCCTTGGGAACGGGCGGCGGGGCCGGCGGCTGGCCGTGGCAGCCGAGGCTGCCCAGCAGGCAACCCAGCAGCGGAATACTGCGCAATGTGCGAAACATGATGAGCACCCGAGGGGTGGTTTGGATGCTCGAATGCTAGGGGCGGGCCGTCGATGAGTCTTTGTGAGCTTTGTCGGGAAACTGTCAAAGACTGTTAATACAGGCCGCCCCTAGCGGGTTTGCTCCATTGCCGCAGCTCCAGCATCAGCTATACCTAATGCTCAACGCTTCCTCAACGTCAGCCAAGGAGTCTCGCGATGAAACTGGGAATAATGATCAGCACCGTGTGTATTGCCACGATCGGGGTGATGGGGTGTTCCAGCAAGGTGACGCAGCCGGACGAATACTCCGGGTTTCTCTCCGACTACAGCAACCTCAAGGAAGCCAAGTCGCCATCGGGCGCGCAGGTGATGCGTTGGGTGGACCCCAACCTGAGTCTGAGCCGCTATAACGCGGTGTACATCGAGCCCACCCAGTTCTACCCCAAGCCGCAAGCCAGCACCAGGATCCCTGAAAGCACCTTGCAGGGCATCAGCACCTACTACAGCCAGGCGCTCAAGCGCGAACTGGAAAAGTCCTTGCCGCTGGCCGACGGACCAGGCCCGGGCGTGATCGTGGTGCGCGCGGCGATCACTGCCGTCAGCAGCAAGACCGAAAGTCTCAAGCCCTATGAGTACATTCCTGTCGCCCTGGTGGTCGCCACGGTCAGCACGGGCGCCGGGATTCGTGACCAGGAAACCACCTTGGGCACCGAAGCCCAATTCCTCGACGGTGCCAGTGGCAAGGTGGTCGCCCAAGTCGTGCGCAAAGGCACCGGTAAACCGTTGGCAAACGACTCCCAGGTGATGAAAGCCGATGACGTGAAAAACGTCATCGACGGCTGGGCGTCGGACCTGCATCAATCGTTTTTGAAGCTTAAAAAGGGCTAAGCCTCAAACGGTGCGCGACTTGAGCGGGTGCTATTTGATCGGTGTGAGCGGTGGCTGCTTCCATTGCCCGTTACCCACTTCAGGCTTGGGCAGGTAAATGCGCAATAGGGCATAGAACGGGCCGGGTGGTGCTGGCAGCCAGTTGCTTTGTTCCGCCTTCGGTGGCTCGTGGTGCGCGACCAACAGCGTCAGGCCGCCATCGGCGTCGAGCTTGAAGTTGGGCAACATCCCCGACGTGAGCACGTAGCGCTTCTTCAGGTTGGGGGTCAGCAGATTGGTCTTGGCGTTGTACATGGTCAGTGACCAGAATGCGTCGGTCGGTGGCAACTGGTCCTTGGCGAAGTGCAGGGTGTAGCTGTGGCGTGCGCCGTTGGCGGGTTTGCCCTCGCTGTCCACGGAGTAGCGCAGGTAGGCCGTTTCATCGCCGGAGTTGCCAAACAGGTGCAGGTTGGCGCCAGCGTAGCGGTACAGGTAGTTGTTTTGAAGGTGGTCGCGATTGCCGAACAGGTCTGCACTGGATACTTGATGGGTATCGATCTTGTCTTTTTTGAAGGCTGCATACTCGGCTTTGCCGTCGGCGATGCCGTCATCCAGCGCTTTGCGTTGCTCAACCGTCAGGGCCTTGAGGTCGAACGGTTTACCCGCCTCGACGCCGATCCTGGCAAAACGCGCGAGCACGTCTTTCTCACTGTCCTGCGGTGCTGCGTAGGCCAGCATGAAGTTCAGATAGCGGAACAGATGCACGCTGTCGCTCATGTTCGGCGTAGGCTTGGGCCAGGCAATTTTCGGCGGCTTGATGGGTTTGGGCTGCTTCACGTAGCTGCTCAGGGTCTGGACCTTATAGCCGCCCTGGATCTGTCTGACTTTGCCCAAGTCCTTTTCATCGAACAATTGAGTGCGGTACAGGGCGTAGGCGATGTTGCTTTCGCTGTACACGACGCGGTCGATATCGGTTGGCTGCTGGCCTTTCCAGCCGGGGCCGGCAATCATGTAGTGGCCACCGTTGTTACCGGTGCTGCGGGTGCCCAGATAGCCGAAGTTCTGCGTATAGAGGTCGACCAACTGCACGGCGTAGTAGCGGTTGTCTTCGATCCTGGGCAGGGTCAACACCACGGGCTCGGCCCGCAGATCGAGCCAGACAAAGGAGTTGGGCGTGTCCGGGTTGGGGGTGGGGATCGCTGTATCTTTAGGGGTTATCGCCTGCGCGGTGTTCCCGATGTGGTTGAACGGCGCCTTGAAGTTCGCCCCGGTCTTGTCGACAGCCTGGGTGTAGAGAGTCTTGTACATCTCCACCACCGGGAAGCCATAAAGATAGGCTTCCTTGGCGATGGCCCGGGCTTCACTCGGCGTGGCGGTGAAATCGGCCCAGGCGCCGGTACTCATGAAAATCGAGAGGCTCGCCAACAGCAGGCGCGTCGGTGTTCGAATCATGTTGTTGCGTCCTTACTGAGTCAGTCGGATGTCGTCGAGTTTTCAGCTGTTATAAAAGCAGGCTCCGGTGGGCGCGTACAGTCGCAACTAGCTGAACCTTTGCGTGTCAGGCAGAGTTTGCACTCAGTTGCTCGGGAAGTCTTTTGGCACGTGAGGTTCAACGCAAAGATCTATCGATCAGTTGACATCAACGAGATCAAGTGCCGCCTGTGAAAGGCGGCATCGGGGGGCAGTCAAGGCAGTATGGACTTGACCTTGTCACGCAACTGATCAATCGAGAACGGCTTGCCGATCACCTGCATGTCGGCTGGCGAATCGATATTTTCGGCATAACCGCTGGCGAACAGGATGGGCAGGGCGGGGCGTATTTCACGGGCCTTGAGGGCCAGTTGCTTGCCGTCCATGTCCGGCAGGCCGACGTCGGTCATCATCAGGTCGATGGTCTGGTCGGTGTCTTGAACTATTTTCAAGGCTTCTTCGGCATCGGCCGCTTCAAGCACTTGGTACTCCAGCTCTTCGAGGACATCGACGATCAACATGCGCACGATGGCGTCGTCTTCGACTACAAGGATGGTGGAGGGGGCGGCTGACATAGTGGAGGTTCCCGAACAGTGGAAGGGGCAGGTCTTGGGCGATGGAAAGACCGTTTTCATCCTGAGTATTGTCGGTCCCGGCAAGTTCCCCAGATAAGCAAAACATTGTGCCGGTAACGGCTACAAATGTCGCGTATCACCGCCACTCACTTGCCAGGGGCTTGCTGGAACAATCAGCAAGCCCCTGGCATGGTCTCAAGCTGCCGGTTTTATCGGTTAAAGGGATCCGTACACCAACCCATGCACCCGGCTCTGGTTCTCGCTAGCCTTGAATGTGCTGACCGTATATTCCGGGTTTGTCGGCGTCCCAAACGCTCCCGGGATAAGCTGCGCCTTACTGTTGGCCAGCGATTCCTTCATTCCTTTCTTCATGGCGTCCTCGGTCGGAAAATTGACCAATCCGAAATTGGGGTCGAAATAGAACCATTTTCGCGTGCCGCCTTCCACGATCACTCCCGCTGTCATCGCGTGGACGGGCGTGGCGATGATGAGTGTCTTGGACGTCGTCGCGTTGGCCAGGTCATCGATGATGGCCTGATAGGACTTTTGCGTGACGACTTCAGCCGAGTGCGGTCGCTTTCTGAAGTGATCCTGGGCTTCGCTCATGTCCTTGATGAACCTCGCCGATTTTGGGTTGGTTTCCTTGGTTGCCGCTGCAATGAAAAGCTTGTCGATGTACTCGTCCTGTTTTCCAACGGACACGGCGTAGGCCATTGCGTTGGCTAACACGCCACATTCGCCTCCGGTCACCGTGTCCACCTGGCTCAAATAGAAATTCTGGGGCATGCCCCGGAGCTTGATGCCGGGGATGCGCTCAATTTCGGCTTTGTAGAACTCATAGTTTTTAAGGCCGACTTCTGATCGCTTTTTGCCTATTGACTGTGCCAGGGCGCCGATTTCTTCGGGGCTTCGATTCGGCTTAAGTGCCAGTTCCATGAGCTCTGCGATATCCATGGAGCCCGAGTAGCCCGGGATGTCATCCACTACCCCGTTGTTATAGCCACGCATATACGCATCGTGGCTCGTTGTTCTGGCGTGTTCCTGCGTAGCCTTGAATGAGTTGGATAATTGCTTGGAGGGTGTGTTTTGCGCCGTGGTGGCCGGCCCTCCGACAAAGTACTCCCAGAAGCTTTCAACGTTGTCCTGGACCGACACGGTCTGTGGCGTGAACCCCTTCAGCGGTGGGCCATAGGGTTGTTTCTTGAGGGCGTCGTACGCGTACCATTCGCCCTTGTTCAATACAGCGGAGGCTTCGACGGTTTGATCCGCCAGCTTGATGGTGCCGATTGCCGCGACGCCATGTTCCTTGCCGGCGGCTTTCAACAGGTCATAGCTGCCGGCTGCCCCCTTGAGTTTGTTTAGCCCGTTAATGCTTTTTTCGACTACAAACTTGCCGCCCCGGTTAATCAGTCCTGCGCCTCCCAGAAGCAAATCGCCCAAGCCGCCCACCGGGTTCAAGGCGCCGATGGTGGCGACACCGATCTTTTTGGCAACATTCAGCGCCTTGGCGCCTGCACTGAGGGCTTTTGTGCCCGCCTGTGCCGCTTTGGACGAACCCAGGCTGACAAAGCCCAGCAGGTCCAGCTGGAGGTCAATCGCCCCCTCCAGGTAATTACCCTTGGTAAAGTTGGCAATCGCTGACTTGAAGGGAATGAGGTCGAGGAAGAAATGGGTCACCTTCAACTCGGTTTCCATTTGCTTGTCGTAGGTCGTGGCGCCCTTGGCTTGCTTAACGACATCCTCGTTGCCCAGGTCGAGGTTTTCGACAAATGCATCCGCGATGTACTGGGTACGGGCGGTGGCAAAGCTGTTGGGAGGCAGTGGGTTCGTGTCTGTACTGGCTGAGCGCTCGGGCTCAGTGGCCTCTGAAGCGTCGAATTTTTTTATTCTGTTTTCCTCGATCGCCAGTTCCCAGGTACTCGCAGAGAAATCCTGGGGCGTTACTTTTTTGATGCTGCCGTTTTTTATGTCCAGCCTATAGGTAACAGGTTCCGTGCCACCCTCTACCTGTATCAGCAGCTCATTTTTAATCGGTTTGAAAAGCGAGGTGACCAGGTTTGGGCCCAATTGATAAACAGAGGGCTGGTAAAAAGTGAGGTTGCCCTGCTCGATGTTTTTTCGATCTTCCAGCGGCAGGCTGGCGATCAGGTGCTTTACGGTGGTGGCAACCCCGTCGTTCAGCGACTTGATCGACGCTTCAAACTGCTTTTGAAATGTCGCGTTTACGTCGAACTTGAGCGACTGGCCTTCCAGTGCCTGGGTGATGTCTGGATCCTTGGATTCCCAGGTGTAATCGCCCAAGCCACTCATGGCGATGTCCAGCAACGAATGCAGGCCCGCAGGTGCGCGGTTTGGGTCGTAGAGCGGTACGCCAAACTGTTGTTGGCGGGTGTCCTTCACCGTCAGGGCCTTTTTTTCAAACGGCACATCCTCGCCAAATCGCTCTTTGAGCTGGGCCAGTGCAATGGCCTTGCGGCTCGGGATATCGGTCTCCAGCAGGGTGGAGGCCTTCATGCGTTCATCCACCTGCTGAGTGAACTCGACGCGTATCGCTTCCAGCTGGTCGGGGCTGTAGGCATCGTTGGGTTGTTTGCTGATAACGCCGTTGGCCACGGCCCAATCAATCAGCGCTGCCCTCTGTGCGCTTTGGGTCACGGCGGGCTCGGCGAGTGCAGCGCTTTCGGCCTTGAGCATCACTTGGGCGAAAGTCATGTTCGGTACCGAGCCCGGCGACTGCGCTTCAATCGACGCCGCCGCAACCGCCAGGTTGACCCAGGCCGGGCTGCCATAGGTCACGCTGGCCGGGATGTCTTTGATCAGGAACTCCGGGGCTGTTCTTGCCAGCAATACGTAAGCACCCGCCTGGGCCATCTCGGGGCTCGTTCTGCCCTCGCTCGACAGGTGTGCGCTCAGCCCGTTGACGATGGCAGAGGCCGGCTTGCCCCAATGTTCTTCACTGGCCACGTCGAAACCGGCCAGTTTGTTCCGTTGAGGCGCCTGGATTGACTCGGGATCCATCTGTGCACTGATGGCGGCCAGCAGGTAGTCGTAATGGCTGTTCTTGGTCTCGATGCCATTGAGCCCGCGCTGCAGGGCCTGGCCCATCAGTTGGCCTTCGGGCGAGCTTAAAAGAAACTCGAGGATCTTCGCCGGGTCGTTCAAGGCGGCCACAGGAATGGGATTCTGGTACGCGAGAAAGTCCAGGACGCTCTTTGTCTGCGTGACTTGCGGCTGATCGCCGAGGTGGTGGGCGTGGTTCATCGCAAGCAGGCGCAACTGAGTTTGCTGGTTCTGGTCCAGCGGTGCGGGCCAGGACAGGGCACCGCCCAGGTCACCGAAAGGGTGGGAGGCGATCCTGACGGTCGCTTCCAGTTTCAGCTTGAGCAACTCGGCCTTGGAGGTTGGCAGAGGCACCCCGTTGGCATTCAGGAATGCCTCCAGGCTTTGGTTGACCCTGGTCCCCATGTCGAGGGTGTTGTGATGGGACGAGTCCGGATGAATGGCCATTTGTGTGAGCTTCAGGACGGACTGTACATAGGGGGCGGTGTCGTAGTCTTGCAGGGCCGGGGCTGCGAGGTTGATGGCGTCCAGCAGGTTCTGCCAGTTCTGCCGGTCGGCCATGGGCTGTTTCAGCACATCGGAGCGGCTGGCGGCTGATGCTGGCGCTGCTGCAACGGCAGGGGGCGTGGCTGGCTGGGGGCTCAGGGACGATGCCCCGGAAGCAGGGGAGGAAGAGAATTGGGGCGCAGGCTGTTGCACGGAGAGGTTGCTGACATTTTGCATCGGTGGGTACCTGTTTTATTAGGAGATACGCGCCTTTTCCGGGGAGGTTCCCTGTTCCCCACGGCACCCCTTTGGGTGGGGCGGCCCACACACAACGTTCCAGGCTCACTTCGGTTCCCATGTAAGAAGGAAAGTCAATTGCCGAGTGTTAAAAACACATCCATTCGTCTATTTATCAATGGGTTATGTAATCTATGTCGCTACGGGTAGCAGAAAAATAGCGCTCAGGCGCAACTTTGGGGCAAACTCCTCGTTTTTCCGTATTGGCCAAGGCATGCCCATGACTCCCGCGTCGTCTGTCGATGAGAAAAGCTTCCGTAAATTGCTGGGCCGCAACGTGGCACTGCCGTTGGGCGTTGGCGTGCTCAGCGCGGTGTTTTTCGTCGTTCTGATCACCTACCTGTTGTCGGTGATCCAGTGGGTCGAACACACCGACCGGGTAATCAACAATCTCAACGAAACCTCGAAACTGACCGTGGACCTGGAAACCGGCATGCGCGGCTTCCTGATTACCGGTGACGAGCATTTCCTCGACCCGTACGAAGTGGCCAAGCCGCGGATCATTTCCGACTTGCGCAACTTGCAGGCACTGGTGGCGGACAATCCGGAGCAGGTGGACCGGCTCAAGCGTCTGGAATCGTTGCAACAGGCGTGGAACACCTACGCCCAGTCGATGATTGACATGCAGCGGCAAAACGGCGATTACCGCACCGCCGTGAAAGCCGGGCGTGGCAAGAGCCTGACGGACGAGATTCGCAAGGAGTACGACCGGGCGGTGGCGATGGAGCAACAGTTCCGCATCACCCGCAATGAAGACGTTACCCGCACCACGATCATCAGCGTCACCTTGTACCTGGTGTTTGTGCTCGGCCTGAGTGGCTTCCTGGCGTATGTCGGCCGAAAGAATCTTTTAGAACTTTCAAACAGTTACAGCGAAAACCTGATGTCGCAGCAGAGGATCGCCAAGCGCCTCGAGCAGCAAGCCTGGTTGCGCAACGGCCAGACCGAGCTGGCCGAGCAGGTCCTTGGCCAACTGACGCTGAATCTGCTGGGGCGCAACATTTTGCAGTTCTTTGCCCAGTACATGGGCTCGGCGGTGGCGGCGTTGTACGTGCGTGAAGAGCACGGCGGCCTCACACGCGTGGCGACCTATGGCTTCTCCCGCGAGCAGGAGCAGCAGGAACAGTCGATCTACAACGACGAAGGCATCGTCGGCCAATCGGCCCGGCAGGACCGCCTGATTCGCCTGGACGATGTGCCGGTGGATTACTTCAAGGTCAGTTCCGGCCTCGGCGAAGGTGCGACCCGCAGCGTGCTGGTGGTACCGACCAGCGATGATGGCCGGGTCAACGGGGTGATCGAACTGGGTTTCCTGCGTGCACTCGATGACCGTGATGTCGAACTGCTGGAGTTGATTGCCGACAACATCGGCACCTCCATCGAAGCCGCGCGTTATCGCCAGCGCCTGCAAGAAGTGCTGGCCGAAACCCAGCAGCTCAATGAAGAGCTGCAAGTGCAGCAGGAAGAGCTCAAGACGGCCAACGAAGAGCTGGAAGAACAGTCGCGCATCCTCAAGGAGTCCCAGGCCCACCTGGAAACCCAACAGGCGGAGCTGGAACAGACCAACGAACAATTGGCCGAACAGACCCAGACCCTGGCCGAGCAGCGCGATGCCATGGACCAGAAGAACGTCCAGCTCAACCGCGTACAGATCGAGCTGGAAGAGCGCGCCGACGAGTTGCAGCGCTCCAGCAAGTACAAGTCCGAATTCCTCGCCAACATGTCCCACGAGCTGCGCACGCCGCTGAACAGCTCGTTGATCCTGGCCAAGTTGCTGGCGGAGAACCCCCAGGAAAACCTCAGCGCCGAACAGGTCAAATTCGCCGAGTCGATCTACTCGGCCGGCAACGACTTGCTCAACCTGATCAATGACATCCTCGATATCTCCAAGGTCGAAGCCGGCAAGCTGGAAATGCGCCCGGAGAACACCAGCGTTGCGCGCCTGGTGGATGGGCTGCGCGGCATGTTCGAGCCGCTGGCGGCCGACCGCAAGCTCGGGTTCCAGGTGGAGGTGCAGGAAGGCTCGCCACACATGCTGTTCACCGACCGCCAGCGCCTGGAGCAGATTCTGAAGAACCTGCTGTCCAACGCCATCAAGTTCACCGAGAAAGGTGAGGTCAGCCTGTCGGTATCCCGGGCACCGGGGGAGGGCATCGCCTTTACCGTACGCGACTCGGGGATTGGCATCGCCCCGGACCAGCAGGAAAGCATCTTCGAGGCGTTCCGCCAGGCCGATGGCACCACCAACCGTCGTTACGGCGGCACCGGCCTGGGCCTGTCGATTTCCCGGGACCTGGCGAACCTGCTGGGCGGCTATATCAGCGTCACCAGCGAACCTGGCCAGGGCAGTATCTTTACCCTGGTGGTGCCCGAGCACTATGTAGAGCGTGACGAAGACACCCCCGCGCTGGAACAGCCGCGCGCGGTAGTCCCTGTGCCTGCACCGGCGCCGATCAAGGTGTCGCCGATGCCGATCGCCCACGAAGCGCAGATACCGCGCTTTATCGATGACCGCGACAAGGCTCCGTTCGCCACGCGTTGCATCCTGGTGGTGGAAGATGAGCCCAACTTTGCCCGCATCCTCTTCGACCTCGCCCATGAACTGGGTTACCACTGCCTGGTGGCCCATGGCGCAGACGAAGGCTACGCCCTGGCGGAACAGTACATTCCCGACGCGATCCTGCTGGACATGCGCCTGCCGGACCATTCCGGCCTGACCGTGCTGCAACGTCTCAAGGAACATGCCGGGACCCGCCATATCCCGGTGCACGTGATTTCCGTGGAGGACCGCGTCGAAGCCGCCATGCACATGGGCGCCGTGGGCTATGCAGTCAAGCCGACCACCCGCGAAGAGCTCAAGGATGTGTTCGCCCGCCTGGAAGCCAAGCTGACGCAGAAGGTCAAGCGTGTGCTGCTGGTGGAAGACGATGACCTTCAGCGAGACAGCATTGCCCGCCTGATCGGCGACGATGATATCGAGATCACCGCCGTAGGCTTCGCCCAGGAGGCCCTGGACCTGCTGCGCACCCACATCTACGACTGCATGATCATCGACCTCAAGCTGCCGGACATGCTCGGCAACGAGCTGCTCAAGCGCATGTCCATCGAGGACATCTGCTCGTTCCCGCCGGTGATCGTCTACACCGGGCGCAACCTGACCCGCGATGAAGAGGCCGAACTGCGCAAGTATTCGCGCTCGATCATCATCAAGGGCGCGCGTTCCCCCGAGCGCCTGCTGGACGAGGTGACACTCTTTCTGCACAAAGTCGAATCGCAGTTGTCCCATGAACGCCAGACAATGCTCAGGACTGCCCGCAGCCGCGACAAGGTGTTCGAGGGCCGCAAGATCCTGCTGGTGGATGACGATGTACGCAATATCTTCGCCCTGACCAGTGCCCTGGAGCACAAGGGCGCGATTGTCGTGATCGGCCGTAATGGCCGCGAGGCGATCGAGAAACTCAATGAAGTCGATGACATCGACCTGGTACTGATGGACGTGATGATGCCGGAGATGGACGGGTACGAGGCCACCGCCTTGATCCGCCAGGACCCGCGCTGGCGCAAGCTGCCGATCATCGCGGTGACGGCCAAGGCCATGAAGGACGATCAGGAGCGCTGCCTGGCGGCAGGCTCCAACGATTACCTGGCCAAGCCCATCGACCTGGACCGGTTGTTTTCATTGATTCGCGTGTGGCTACCCAAGATGGAACGGATTTAATTGGAACGAAGCACTGACATCGAACTGCGCTTGTTGATTGAGGCGATTTACCTCAAGTACAGCTACGACTTTCGCGACTACTCCGGCGCTTCGGTCAAGCGCCGCGTGGCTCATGCGTTGCGTCAGTTCGACTGCGCCACCATCTCGGCCTTGCAGGAACGGGTGCTGCATGACCCGACGGCGTTCATGCAGTTACTGCAGTTCCTGACGATTCCGGTCAGCGAAATGTTTCGCGACCCCTCGCACTTCCTGGCGATTCGCAAGGAAGTGGTGCCGCTGCTCAAGACCTACCCGTCGATCAAGATCTGGATCGCGGGCTGCAGTACCGGGGAGGAGGTGTATTCCATGGCCATCCTGTTGCGTGAGGAAGGCCTGCTGGAACGCACCATCATCTACGCCACCGACATCAATCCCCGGTCCCTGGAAAAAGCCAAGCAGGGGATCTTTTCCCTCGAGAACATCCGCGCCTACACCCACAACTACCAACAGGCCGGTGGCCAGCGTTCGTTTGCCGATTACTACACGGCGGCTTACGATCATGCGATCTTCGACAAGACCCTGCGGGAGAACGTGACGTTTGCCGATCACAGCCTGGCGACCGACAGCGTATTCTCCGAAACTCAATTAATTTCCTGTCGCAACGTATTGATTTACTTCAATAAAAAGTTGCAGGATCGGGCGTTTGGACTGTTCCATGAGTCGCTGTGTCATCGCGGCTTCCTGGTGCTGGGCAGCAAGGAAACCCTGGATTTTTCCGCCTACAGCAAACAGTTCGAACCCCTGGTCAAGCAAGAACGGATCTACCGAAAATTATGAATGAAGCTACTGCCAGCCCGGTATCCGGGATCGAGGCCATTGTGATCGGCGCTTCCGCAGGCGGTGTCGAGGCATTGCTGAGCATTTTTGGCGAGCTGCCGGCGAGCTTCGGCCTGCCGATCATTACCGTGCTGCATTTGCCCGACGAGCGCCGCAGCCAGTTGGCGGAAGTGTTTGACCGTCGCGTATCGATGAAGGTAGTGGAGGCCCGCGACAAGGAAGTGATCCAGCCCGGCACCCTGTATTTTGCCGGCCCCGGTTATCACCTGTCAGTGGAGCACGACCGCAGCCTGTCACTGAGCCAGGAGGACCGCGTGCACCATTCCCGCCCGGCAATCGACTACCTGTTTGATTCAGCCGCCGATGTCTACGGCAAGGGCTTGCTGGCGATTTTGCTGACGGGGGCCAACCAGGACGGCGCCCGGGGCCTGGCCCACGTCAAGCAGAGCGGCGGTACCACGGTGGTGCAGGACCCTTTGGAGGCCCGCGTCGCCGTGATGCCCCGGGCCGCCCTGGCGCTGCATGAACCTGACCATATCCTCACCTTGAGCCGCATCGGCACCTTGCTGGCTTCCCTGGAATCCTCCCCATGTTAAGTACTGTCCAGGCCAAACTGCTGATCGTCGACGATCTGCCGGAAAACCTGCTGGCCCTTGAAGCGCTGATCAAGCGCGAGGACCGCCAGGTCTATAAGGCATTGAGCGCCGACGAGGCCTTGTCGTTGCTGCTGGAGCACGAGTTCGCCATGGCCATTCTCGACGTGCAGATGCCGGGCATGAACGGCTTCGAGCTGGCCGAGCTGATGCGCGGCACCGAAAAGACCAAGAACATTCCCATCGTGTTTGTCAGCGCTGCCGGCCGTGAGCTCAACTATGCGTTCAAGGGCTACGAAAGCGGCGCCGTGGATTTCCTGCACAAGCCGCTGGATATCCACGCGGTCAAGAGCAAGGTCAACGTATTCGTTGACCTGTACCGCCAGAGCAAGGCGATGAAGCAGCAGGTTGAAGCCCTGGAGCAAAGCCGGCGCGAGCAGGAAGCCTTGCTCACGCGCTTGCAGGCCACCCAGGCCGAACTGGAGCAGGCCGTGCGCATGCGCGATGACTTCATGTCGATCGTCGCCCACGAAGTGCGCACGCCCCTCAACGGGCTGATCCTGGAAACCCAGCTGCGCAAGATGCACCTTGCCCGGGACAACGCCGCAGCGTTTACCCTGGACAAGATGCATGCCATGGTCGACCGCGATGAGCGGCAGATCCAGAGCCTGATCCGCCTGATCGAAGACATGCTCGACGTGTCGCGCATTCGCACGGGCAAGCTGTCGATCCGCCCCGGTCGCTTTGACCTCACGCAACTGGTGCACAACCTGCTGGAAAATTTTGCGCCGCAGGTGGCGGCGGCGGAGTCTTCGGTGGCCTGGGTCCAGGAAGGGCCGGTGGTAGGCAACTGGGATGAATTCCGTATCGAACAGGTGGTGTCCAACCTGTTGACCAACGCCTTGCGCTACGGGGCCAAGAGCCCGGTGGAAGTGCGGGTGTACGCCGAGCATGGCGAAGCGCGGGTAGAAGTACGTGACCACGGGATCGGCATCAGCGAAGACAACCAGAAGCGTATTTTCCAACAGTTCGAACGCGTGTCGGCCAACCATGCCGTGGCGGGCCTGGGCCTGGGGTTGTTTATCTCCGAGCAGATTATCGCGGCCCACGGCGGGACCATTGAAGTGGAAAGCCGGATAGGCGAGGGCGCGCTGTTCCGCGTCTGCCTGCCCCTGGAGGCCGGGGCATGAAATCAATCGCAAATCCGACGCAACCTCTGCGTGACCCCATGGTCGTATCAGCAGCAATTGACCGGACAAAGGCTTCCCATGAGTGAAGATGCACAAGATGTTGTACTGATCGTCGAAGATGACGAATCGATTATGTTTGTGTTGGGCGAGTACCTGGCGGGCCTGGGGTATCGGGTGTTGAAGGCGATTGACGGTGAGCAGGCGTTTGAAATCCTGGCCACCAAGCCGCACCTGGACCTGATGGTGACCGACTACCGCCTGCCTGGCGGCATTTCCGGGGTGCAGATCGCCGAGCCTGCGATCAAGCTGCGACCGGAATTGAAAGTGATCTTCATCAGCGGTTACCCGCAGGAGATTCTCGACTGCAACAGCCCGATCACGCGCAATGCGCCGATCCTGGCCAAACCGTTTGACCTGGATACGTTGCAGGAACATATCCAGCGGCTGTTGGCTTAACGTCTTGAGAAGAGGGAGCACACTCCCTCTTCAAGCCTTGATCATCTCCCTCACCTTTGCCGTCAACAGATCAAAGGTGAACGGCTTGGTGATCATCTGCATGCCCGGGTCCAGAAAACCGCCCCGTACAGCCGCATGCTCTGCATAGCCGGTAATAAACAACACCTTCAACTCGGGCCGCACCTGCCGGCCGATCTCCGCCAGTTGCCGGCCGTTCATGCCGGGCAGGCCAACGTCGCTGATCAGCAGGTCAATGCGCTGGCTGGACTCGATGATCGGCATGGCACTGTCGGCATCACCGGCTTCGACGAAGGCATAGCCCAGTTCACTCAGCACGGCGCTGACCAGCACCCGCACGGCCGGGTCGTCCTCGACGATCAGCACGGTCTCGCCGGCATTGGCGAACGGCAGCAATGCCGGGTTGAGCGGTTCATCTGCAATGACCTCGCCGACATACCTCGGCAGGAACAGGCTGACGGTGGTGCCTTGGCCCACCACACTGTGGATCGACACATGCCCGTGGGATTGGCGCGCAAACCCGTAGATCATCGACAACCCCAGCCCGGTGCCCTGGCCGATGGGTTTGGTGGTGAAGAACGGGTCAAATGCACGGCTGATCACGCTCTCGGGCATGCCGCAGCCGGTGTCGCTGACGCTCAGTTCCACATAGTCGCCAGGGGTGAGGGTGCCGTAGGCTGCGGTAAACACGCTGTCGAGGTGGCGGTTGGTGGTCTCCACCACCAGTTTGCCGCCGTTGGGCATCGCATCCCGGGCATTGATGGCGAGGTTGAGCAGGGCGCTTTCCAGCTGGTTGGGGTCGGCTTCGGCGGTCCAGAGTTGCTCGGTCAGGCGGATATCCAGGGCAATGCTTTCATTCAGGCTGCGTTGCAGCAGCTCACCCATCGAACTCACCAATTGATTGATCTGTACCGGTTTTGAATCCAGCGACTGGCGACGGGAAAACGCCAGCAAGCGGTGGGTCAGGGCGGCCGCGCGGTTGGCTGAAGTGACACCCAGGTCGATCAGGCTGTCGAGGTCTTCGGTGCGGCCCCGAGCCACGCGCCTGCGCAGCAGTTCCAGGCTGCCGATGATGCCGGTCAGCATGTTGTTGAAGTCATGGGCGATGCCGCCGGTCAATTGGCCGACGGCTTCCATTTTCTGTGACTGGCGCAACGCTTCTTCGTTATTGCGCAGCTGCGCCGTGCGTTCTTCCACCTGTTGCTCAAGGGTTTCCAGGGTGCTTTGCAGGCGCTGTTCGCTCTGGCTCAGGTCGATCAGCCGGTCGCGGGCCTCGTATTGCCGACGACGTCCGCGCAGCGCCGTGGTCACGAGGCTGATCAGGGTGATCGGGTGGAACGGGCGCTCCAGGAACGTCACGTTGCCCAGCAAGGTGCTCAGGTGCGACGAGCCATTCTGTTCGCTGCCGCCGTGGTGCGTCATCAGCACAATCGGCAGGTCTGACCATGCCGGTTGCTGATGCAGGTACGTGAGCAGCGGTTCCAGGTCGATACCGCGCAGGGCTTCGGCAGCAATGACCAGCAAGCCGGCACCGTGCTCCAGCTCCTCGCAGAGCATCTGCAAATGGCTGGCGATGATGCCGTTGAAACCAGCCTCATTGAGCATCATCAACGCCAGGGAGCTGTCGCGACCCAGGGGCGCCAGAATGATCGCCCGTTCGAAAATGGCCGGCAGGCCACTCATGAACTTTCATCCTTGAGCAGCGGGTTGTCGGTGCCCATGTAGGTCGGTACGCCGCGCAATACACCCTGGAACGCATCAAGCGGTTCGCCGATGGTCATGCCACGACTGCCGATGCGGTATTCGCGAATGGTCGATTCATGGCTGCCGGTGCGTTTCTTGATGATCGAAATCGCACGCCGCACCTTGCCCAGCGCTTCGAAGTAACGCAGCAGGATCACGGTGTCGGCCAGATAGGTAATGTCCACCGGCGCCTGCATGTCCCCCACCAGCCCGTGCTGGGCGACGGTCATGAAGGTCGCAGCGCCACGGCGGTTGAGGTACAGCAGCAGTTCGTGCATGTGCAGGATCAACGCGTTCTCTTCCGGCATCGCGGCCTGATAGCCATTGACACTGTCGATCACCACGGTCTTGATCCCGCGTTCGTCCACACAGCGGCGCACCCGATGGGAGAACTCGCCGGGGGACAACTCGGCGGCGTCTACCTGTTCGATCAGCAGGTTGCCGGTGGCTTGCAGGGCCTCCAGGTCGATGCCCATGTTCTTCATGCGCTCGAACAGCAGGCCCAGCTCTTCGTCAAAAATGAACAGCGCGGCTTTTTCGCCCCGGGAGACGGCCGCCGCGGCAAAGATCATCGATATCAGCGATTTGCCGGTACCGGCCGGGCCCAGGATCAAGGTGCTGGAACCTGTCTCGATCCCGCCGCCCAACAGGGCGTCCATCTCGCGGATGCCGCTGGTGAGGGTCTGGCGGTTGTAGCCGCCACGGTGCTCGGCTGCCACCAGGCGCGGGAACACATGTACGCCGTCTTCCATGATGGTGAAGTCGTGAAAACCGCCACGGTACTTCTGGCCACGGTACTTCACGATCCGCACGCGGCGGCGCTCGGCACCGTAGTTGGGGGTCAGTTCTTCCAGGCGAATCACGCCGTGGGCCACGCTGTGTACGGTCTTGTCGAGGGACTCGGTGGTCAGGTCGTCCAGCAGCAGCACGGTGGCGTCGTAGCGCACGAAGTAGTGCTTGATCGCCAGGATCTGGCGGCGATAGCGCAGGGAGCTTTGCGCCAGCAGGCGGATTTCCGAAAGGCTGTCGATCACGACGCGGGTAGGTTTGACCCGTTCCACCACTTCGAAAATCTGCCGGGTGGCTTCGCCCAGCTCAAGGTCCGAGGAATACAGGAGGCTTTGCTGGTGCTCGGCATTGAGCAGGCTTTCGGGGGGAGTCAGTTCAAAGATGTGAATGTGTTCGTCCAGGTCCCAACCATGGGACTTGGCACCCTGGCGCAACTCGCGCTCGGTTTCCGACAGGGTGATGTACAGCGATCGTTCGCCGTTTTTTGCGCCGGCCTGGAGGAAATGCAGGGCCACGGTGGTTTTACCGGTGCCGGGTTCACCTTCCAGCAGGAACAAATGGCTACGGGAAAGCCCTCCGGCAAGAATGTCGTCCAGACCTTCAATACCGGTGGCCGCCTTTGCTGTGAACAGCTCTTTGGATGTAGACAAGAAGTGCCCTCGGGTCACAAATAAGTAGTCGGCAGCGCCGTCTGGGGCGCGCCATATTTACTTGACCTTGGCGCCGTGTGGCGGTTCAACGTTTTGTATCAAATACCGCTTTTACAGGCCCTGTTGCAGCGCCGGGTCGTCCGGATTCTGCTGTTCAAGCTGTGCCAGCAGCACCTGCACATTCTGCAACTGGCCGGTTTCCTTCCAGTAATTGACCAGCAGCACCCTGGCTTTGCGATTGGCCGGGTTGCGCTGGATGATTTCTTCCAGCTGGCGCTGGGCGGCCTCCAGTTCCTGCTGGGCGTGCAGGGTGGTGGCCAGGTCGTAGCGGTAATCCTGGTTGTTCGGTTCGAGCTCCACCGCTCGGGACAGGCTGAGCAGGGCAAAGGCGCGCTCGCCATGGTGCAGCAGCCACATGCCCAGGGCATGTTGCAGGTAGGCCGAATCGGGGTGGGCCTGCAACTGTTTGGCCAGGAGTTGGCGGGACTCGTCGACCTTGCCCTGCTTGTCCAGCAGTTCAATTTGCGCGACCACGGCTTGCAGGTTGTCCGGTTGCAGGCGCATCGCCTGCTCCAGGGCGTTTTGTGCGTCGGGCAGTAGCGCGCTGTGAATGTACAGGCGTGCCAGCTGGATCCAGCCTTCGGGGCTTTCGGGTTGGCCCTTGAGCAGCTTTACGTATTCGTCGAGCACTTGCTGCAACGGGCCGAAGTACAGGCCCAGGGTATCCGGGGACAGCCCGAGCAAGGCATTGGCCGCGGCAAACCTGACGCTTTGCTCCGGGTCATCCAGCAGTGGCCCGAGCAACAGCGTGCGCTGGCCGCTGGGCACCAGGCCGACAATGCTGTGAATCGCCGCCTCGCGCACCATTGGCGCGTCGTTGGCCAGGTCCTTGTCCGCCAGCTTGAGGGCCTGGGGGCTTGGGTAGTTGGGCAGTTCGGCATGCAGGGCGGCGCGGCGCACGTCGGAAAGGTCCGGGCGGCCCAGCTGTTGATACAGCACACGGGCGGCGCCGGGTTCACCGTTATGCGCCTGCTTCAAGGCCTTGGCGTAACCATGGGCGATGGCCGGGGGCACGACCACCGGCGTGGTGCGGGTGAAATACCAGGTGATCAGCACAATAAACAACAGGGCGCACAGGCCGACGATGGAGTAACGGCGTGACTTTGACATGCAGGCGTCCGAAAGCTGGGCAGCTAGTGCAAAGCCATCAGCTTCGGTCAGGTTATCGCGAGTGTCAAACTCGCATCACGTCAGCACGAACTCAATCGGCTCAAGGGCCGGCGGCAGCGTGGTTTCGCCGAGGGCGGCGAGAATCTCGCGCTCCAGGGTGCGCACGATGGCGTTGCAGGGCAGGTCGTTTTCGTCGAAGCCGAACGGGTCTTCGAGGTCGTCGCCGATTTCGTCCAGGCCGAAGAAGGTGTAGCTGACGATGGCGGTGAACACCGGGGTCAGCCAGCCCAGCGGCTCGGCCATGGCGAAGGGCAGCAGGATACAGAACAGGTAGATGGTGCGGTGCAGCAGCAAGGTGTAGGGGAAGGGCAGCGGGGTGTGTTTGATCCGCTCGCAGGAGGCCTGGACCTGGCTCAGGCCGTACAGCCGGGTTTCCAGTTGGGTGTAGCGCCAGTCGCTGATGTGGCCCTGTTCGGCGAGGTTCGAGCAGCGGGCGCCGAGGTCTTGCAGGATGCTGTCGGGCAGGTTCGGGTGGCCGGGTTCTGGGTTGGCCCACGGTTTGATCGCCTGGCTTTCGTCTTCCAGGCGCAGGCGGGCGATCAGGCCATGGGCGAAACCGCACAGGCTGCGCAGGACGTGTTTGCGTTCGGCAGGGTTGAGGACCTGGGTTTCGCGGATCAGTGAGCGGATCTCGATGATCATCTGGCCCAGTTGTTTGCGGCCTTCCCACCAGCGGTCGTAGCAGGCGTTGTTGCGAAAACTCATGAAGATGGACAGTGACAGCCCCAGCAGTGTGAAGGGTGTGGCGTTGACCTTGGAAAAGTAGGCCGGGTGCAGGGTTTCTACCAGCACGATGACTGAGGCCAGGAGGGTGACCAGCAGGCTGCGCAGCGCAATGCGTTTGGCGATCGAGCCCTTGAGGGAGAACAGGATGCCGAGCAGGTTGGGTTTGGGACGGACGATCATGGGCGGGCTTCTTGGGTGGCGCAGGCTGTCAGGTTAGAAGCATGTTTGCGTTGCGTCCAATTGCTTGGGCTGACTGGGTGATTGGTGGGGTCTATCGGGATTGAGTACATATCCGTTTTTTCGGTGACCAGAGCGAAAGCAGATCTG
>NZ_JACAPY010000035.1:0-109754 GCF_013385455.1 Pseudomonas sp. G1002 | reverse complement strand
TGATTTTGCTCTTCAACACTCACACACACCAAACAGCGCCCCCCCCCATTGGCCAAACCAGTCAACCAAGTTGAAAGCTTTGACCATTGCCCACCCACCGCTCTAGAGCGACTATTTCACCGGTCTACGTACCCATCCTGAAAATAAAAAACACACAGGGATTTGAAGCGATGCGTGATTACTCGGCTGCCACCACCCAGTTCAACTACCAACACACCGTCGACGCTGCCTTGTCGGGCAACCTGCAGGCCCTCAACGCCTGCGTCGAATGCTGCGACCGCCACGCATTACCTGGCCGCATCGCACTGTTCTGGGAGGGCAAGGACGGCCGCAGCGCCACCGTCACCTTCACCCAACTGCAAGACCAGGCCGCACGCTTCGCCAACTTCCTCCTGGCCCAGGGTGTCAATCGCGGCGACAAGGTGGCAGGCCTCCTGCCACGCACCGCCGAGCTGCTGGTGGTCGTCCTCGCCACCTGGCGCATCGGCGCGGTCTATCAGCCGCTGTTCACCGCCTTCGGCCCCAAGGCCATCGAACACCGCCTGAACAGCTCCGGCGCGGCGCTGGTGGTGACCGATGCAGTAAACCGTCCCAAACTGACGGAAGTGGCCGACTGCCCGACCATCGTCACCGTCGCCGGCCCCAACGGCGAAGGCATCGTGCGCGGCGATTTCAGCTTCTGGGCCGAGTTGCCCAACTATGTCAACCTCTGCGAACCCGTATTGCTGGGCGCCGACGATCCGTTCCTGCTGATGTTCACCTCAGGCACCACCGGCCCGTCGAAAGCCCTGGCCGTGCCGCTCAAGGCAATCGTCGCGTTCCAGAGCTACACCCGCGACGCCGTCGACCTGCGCCCCGAAGACGCATTCTGGAACGTCGCCGACCCGGGCTGGGCCTACGGCATCTATTTCGGCGTGACCGGCCCCTTGTCCATGGGCCACCCGATCACCTTCTACGATGGCCCGTTCACCCTCGAAAGCACGTGCCGTGTCATCAACAAATACGGGATTACCAACCTCACCGGTTCGCCCACCGCCTACCGCCTGCTGATCGCCGGGGGTGAGCAGTTCGCCAAGTCGATCAAGGGCAAGCTGCGTATTGTCAGCAGTGCCGGCGAGCCGCTGAACCCGGAAGTGATCCGCTGGTTCGCCGATAACCTCGGCGTGACCATCCACGACCACTACGGCCAGACCGAGCTGGGCATGGTGCTGTGCAATCACCATGGCTTGGAGCATCCGGTGCACGTCGGCTCCGCGGGCTTTGCCTCGCCGGGCCATCGCATCGTGGTGCTGGACGACAACCATCAGGAGTTGCCCGCCGGCCAACCGGGCATCCTCGCCATCGACCGCGAGCAATCGCCGATGTGCTGGTTTGCCGGTTATGACGGCGTCAAGACCAAGGCCTTCGTCGGCAAGTACTACCTCAGCGGCGATACGGTGGAGCTGAACCCCGATGGCAGCATCAGCTTTGTCGGGCGCAGCGACGATGTGATTACCACCTCCGGCTATCGCGTGGGGCCGTTCGACGTAGAAAGCGCCTTGATCGAGCATCCGGCCGTGGTGGAGGCCGCCGTGGTGGGCAAGCCATGTCCGGAACGCACCGAGATCGTCAAGGCGTTTGTGGTGCTCAGCGAGCAGTACCGCGCCGAGCCGGCCCTGGCCGAAGAGCTGCGCCAGCACGTGCGCAAGCGCCTGGCCGCTCACTCGTACCCGCGGGAAATCGAATTTGTCAGCGAGCTGCCCAAGACCCCGAGCGGCAAGCTGCAACGCTTCATTTTGCGTAATCAGGAAATTGCCAAGGCCCAGGCGGCCACGGCGTGACCCATTCTTCAAGGAAACAATGATGCAGATTGAGAACAAGGTTTTTCTGGTCAGCGGTGGCGCTTCAGGCCTCGGCGCGGCAACCGCCGAGATGCTCGTGGCGGCCGGTGCCAAGGTGATGCTGGTGGACCTGAACGCCGACGCAGTGGCCGCCCAGGCGCAAAAGCTCGGCGCGCAGGCCCGCAGCGTGGTCGCCGATATCAGCCAGGAAGCCGCTGCCGAAGCGGCGGTACAGGCCACCGTCGCCGCCTTTGGCGGTTTGCATGGGTTGGTCAACTGTGCCGGTGTGGTGCGGGGCGAGAAAATCCTCGGCAAAAATGGCCCGCACGTGCTGGCCAACTTCGCCCAGGTGATCAACGTCAACCTGATCGGCAGTTTCAACCTGCTGCGCCTGGCTGCAGCGGCTATCGCTGAAACCGAGGCGAATGCCGATGGCGAGCGCGGTGTGATCATCAATACCGCTTCAGTGGCAGCGTTTGACGGCCAGATCGGCCAGGCGGCCTATGCCGCTTCCAAGGGCGCGATTGCCAGCCTGACCCTGCCGGCGGCCCGCGAACTGGCGCGCTACGGGATTCGGGTGATGACCATCGCCCCCGGTATTTTCGAAACTCCGATGATGGCGGGCATGACGCCGCAAGTGCGCGAATCCCTCGCCGCCGGCGTGCCATTCCCGCCGCGCCTGGGCAAGCCGGGCGAGTACGCCGCGCTGGTGCGGCATATCATTGAAAACAGCATGCTTAACGGCGAGGTGATCCGTCTCGACGGCGCCTTGCGCATGGCAGCCAAATAAGGAGATTTTTCATGACTGATCCCATCGTTATTGTCAGCGCAGTACGCACGCCAATGGGCGGGTTCCAGGGCGATCTCAAAGGCCTCACCGCTCCGCAACTGGGCGCTGCGGCGATTCGTGCAGCGGTCGAACGCGCCGGTATCGCTTCCGATGCCGTGGATGAAGTGCTGTTCGGTTGCGTGCTGCCCGCCGGCCTCGGCCAGGCGCCGGCACGCCAGGCGGCGCTGGGTGCTGGCCTGGACAAGTCCACGCGCTGCACCACCCTCAACAAGATGTGCGGCTCGGGCATGGAAGCCACGATCCTGGCCCATGACGCGTTGCTGGCAGGCAGCGTGGAGGTGGCCATCGCCGGTGGCATGGAGAGCATGTCCAACGCGCCGTACCTGCTGGACCGCGCCCGCAGCGGCTATCGCATGGGCCACGGCCGGGTGCTCGACCACATGTTCCTCGACGGCCTTGAAGACGCCTACGACAAGGGCCGCCTGATGGGCACCTTTGCCGAGGACTGCGCCGAGCACAACGGCTTTTCCCGCGAGGCCCAGGACGCGTTCGCGATTGCGTCCCTGACCCGTGCGCAACAGGCGATCACCGACGGCAACTTCATCGCCGAAATCGTCCCGGTGCAGGTCACCGTGGGCAAGGAACAGAAAACCATCATCCACGACGAACAGCCGCCGAAAGCCAAGCTGGACAAGATCGCCACCCTGAAGCCGGCCTTCCGTGAAGGCGGCACGGTGACGGCAGCCAACTCCAGTTCGATTTCCGACGGTGCGGCGGCGCTGCTGCTGATGCGCCAGTCCGAAGCGCACAAGCGCGGGCTCAAGCCTCTGGCGGTGATCCATGGCCACGCGGCGTTTGCCGATGAGCCTGGCCTGTTCCCGGTAGCGCCGGTGGGGGCGATCCGCAAGCTGATGAGCAAGACCGGCTGGAACCTCGACGAAGTCGACCTGTTTGAAATCAACGAAGCCTTTGCCGTGGTCAGCCTGGTGACCATGAGCAAGCTGGAGATTCCCCACAGCAAGGTCAACATCCACGGCGGTGCCTGTGCCCTGGGCCATCCGATTGGCGCGTCCGGCGCGCGGATCCTGGTGACCCTGCTTTCGGCCCTGCGCCAGAAAGGCCTCAAGCGCGGCGTTGCAGCTATCTGCATCGGCGGCGGTGAAGCCACGGCCATGGCCGTTGAATGCCTGTACTAAGGAACACCTATGCTGCCGAATGACGAACAACTGCAAATCAGCGAAGCCGCCCGGCAATTTGCCCAGGAACGCCTTAAACCGTTCGCTGCCGAGTGGGACCGCGAGCATCGCTTTCCCAAGGAAGCCATTGGTGAAATGGCCGAGCTGGGCTTTTTTGGCATGCTGGTCCCGGAGCAATGGGGCGGCTGTGATACCGGCTACCTGGCCTACGCCATGGCCCTGGAAGAGATCGCTGCCGGTGACGGCGCCTGCTCGACCATCATGAGCGTGCACAACTCCGTGGGCTGCGTGCCGATCCTCAAGTTCGGCAATGATCAACAGCGCGAGCAGTTCCTCAAGCCCCTGGCCAGTGGTGCGATGCTCGGTGCGTTTGCCTTGACCGAGCCCCAGGCCGGTTCCGACGCCAGCGGCCTGAAAACCCGTGCCCGGCTGGAGGGTGATCACTACGTCTTGAATGGCTGCAAGCAGTTCATCACCTCCGGGCAAAACGCCGGGATCGTGATTGTGTTTGCAGTCACCGATCCGGCTGCCGGCAAACGCGGCATCAGCGCCTTTATCGTGCCCACCGACTCGCCGGGCTACAGCGTCGCGCGGGTCGAGGACAAGCTCGGCCAGCATGCTTCCGACACCTGCCAGATCCTGTTTGAGGATGTGAAGGTGCCGGTGGCCAATCGTTTGGGCGAGGAGGGCGAAGGCTACCGGATCGCCCTGGCCAACCTCGAAGGCGGGCGTGTCGGCATTGCTTCGCAGGCGGTAGGCATGGCGCGGGCGGCATTTGAAGCGGCCCGGGACTACGCCCGCGAGCGGGAAAGCTTTGGCAAGCCGATCATCGAGCACCAGGCCGTGGCCTTCCGCCTGGCGGACATGGCGACGCAAATCGCCGTGGCGCGGCAGATGGTGCATTACGCCGCCGCCCTGCGTGACAGTGGCAAGCCGGCGCTGGTGGAAGCGTCCATGGCCAAGCTGTTTGCTTCGGAAATGGCCGAAAAGGTCTGCTCGGCAGCCTTGCAAACCCTCGGCGGTTACGGTTACCTGAGCGACTTTCCCCTGGAGCGGATCTACCGCGATGTGCGGGTCTGCCAGATTTACGAAGGCACCAGCGATATTCAACGCATGGTCATTTCACGCAATCTCTGAGGAGTCTCTATGAGTTACGAAAGCATTTTGCTGGACGTGCAGGGCCGGGTCGGGCTGATCACCCTCAATCGCCCGCAAGCGCTGAACGCCCTGAACGCGCAACTGGTCAGCGAGCTGAACCAGGCGCTGGACAGCCTGGAAGCCAACCCGGAAATCGGCTGCATCGTGCTCACCGGCTCGAAAAAAGCCTTTGCCGCCGGTGCCGACATCAAGGAAATGGCCGAGCTGACCTACCCGCAGATCTACCTCGACGACCTGTTCAGCGACAGCGATCGCGTGGCCAACCGCCGCAAGCCGATCATCGCGGCGGTCAACGGGTTTGCCCTGGGTGGCGGTTGTGAACTGGCCTTGATGTGCGACTTCATCCTGGCGGGCGACAACGCCAAGTTTGGCCAGCCGGAAATCAACCTCGGCGTGCTGCCGGGCATGGGCGGCACCCAGCGCCTGACCCGCGCCGTGGGCAAGGCCAAGGCCATGGAAATGTGCCTGACCGGGCGCTTTATCGATGCGGTGGAAGCCGAGCGCTGCGGGATCGTCGCGCGCATCGTGCCGGCGGATGAGCTGTTGGACGAAGCACTGAAGGTCGCGACCCTGATCGCCGGCAAGTCGGTGCCCATCAGCATGATGGTCAAGGAAAGCGTCAACCGCGCGTTTGAAGTGAGCCTGTCCGAAGGCGTGCGCTTTGAGCGCCGGGTGTTCCACGCGGCGTTTGCCACGCTGGATCAGAAGGAAGGCATGGCGGCGTTTGTGGCCAAGCGTGCGCCGGAGTTCAAGGACAAGTAAACACTGTCCTGAAACGCTGAAGATCAAAAAATGTGGGAGCGGGCTTGCTCGCGAAGGCGGTATTACAGTCACCCGATGTATCGACTGATCCACCGCCTTCGCGAGCAAGCCCGCTCCCACATGGGTTATGCGAAATACCTGTTACAGCTGGTAGTTTTTCAATTCTCTGGCAATCACCATCCGCTGAATCTCGCTGGTGCCCTCGTAAATCTGGGTAATCCGCGCATCCCGGTAGTAACGCTCCACCGGGTAGTCCTCCAGATAGCCATAACCCCCATGAATCTGCATGGCTGAAGAGCACACCTTCTCGGCCATTTCCGAGGCAAACAGCTTGGCCTGGGAGGCCTCCGACAGGCATGGCTTGCCCGCACTGCGCAATCGGGCGGCATGCAGGATCAGCAGGCGCGCCGCATTCAGGCGGGTTTGCATGTCGGCCAGCAAGTTGGCCACGCTCTGGTGCTCGATGATCGCCTTGTCGAACTGCACCCGGTCACGGGCATAGGCCAGCGCGGCCTCAAAGGCGGCACGCGCAATACCCAGCGCCTGGGCGGCAATCCCGATGCGTCCGCCTTCGAGGTTGGACAGGGCGATGGCCAGGCCCTTGCCGCGTTCACCCAGCAGGTTGGCTTCCGGCACGGTGCACTGGTTGAGGGTGACGGCACAGGTGTCCGAGGCACGAATGCCCATCTTGTGCTCGGTACGGTCCACCACGAAGCCCGGGGTGTTGGTCGGCACCAGGAACGCCGAGATGCCTTTCTTGCCCAGCTCCGGGTCGGTCACTGCAAACACGATCGCCAGCTTGGCGCGCTTGCCGTTGCTGACAAACTGCTTGGCGCCGTTGATCACCCACTGGCCGTCCCGCAGTTCGGCACGGGTGCGCAGGTTGTGCGCTTCGGAACCGGCCTGGGGTTCGGTAAGGCAGAAGCAACCGATGGCATGGCCGTTGGCCAGTTCCGCCAGCCAGGTTTCCTTTTGTGCTTGTGAGCCGTAGTTGAGGATTGGCCCGCAACCCACTGAATTATGGATACTCATCAGTGCGCCGGTAGCGCCGTCGCCAGCGGAAATCTCTTCCACTGCCAGGGCGTAGGCCACGTAGTCGACGTAGGTGCCGCCCCATTCTTCAGGCACCACCATGCCCAGCAAACCCAACTCGCCCATCTTGGCGACCAGGGCATCGTCGATCCAGCCGGCCTTTTCCCAAGCCTGGGCGTGGGGGGCGATTTCGCCACGGGCAAAGTCCCGCGCCATGTCGCGGATCATCACTTGTTCTTCTGTAAATTCAATATCTTGCATGATTTAGTTCCCGTTCTTGTCGAAGTCGCGGAAGAAGCTTTCGACATGATCAGCCTCCAACGCCTGCAGGGTTGGAGGGTTCCAGCGAGGGGTTTTGTCCTTGTCGATCAGCAGGGCGCGGACGCCTTCGATCAGGTCGCCACGGGCAAACCATTGGCGGTCCAGGTGCAGTTCCAGGGCAAAGCACTGCTCCAGCGGCAGGTGGCGCCCGCGACGCAGCATCTGCAGGGTCACGGCCATGGCCAGGGGGGAGCGCGTCTGCATCAGGCTGGCGGTGGTCAATGCCCAGTCATGGCTGTCGGCGACGGTGACTTGCTGCAATTGCTCGACGATGCTCGGCACGTCCGGCAAGGCAAAGAAGTGATCGATGGCTGGGCGTAGCGCCGCCAGAGGGGCGTCGGGCAATTGTTGCACCGCGAGGCTGGCCAGCAGGCCTTGCAGGTCCTTGAGGGGAGAATCGTGCCATTCCAGGCGGTCCAGGCGCTGGTCGAGGTCGGCGAGCCGGGTGCTGTCGAGGTACCAGTCCGCCAGGCCGCAATACAGGGCGTCGGCGGCGCGAATCTGCACGCCGGTCACCCCGAGGTAGATCCCCAGTTCCCCGGAAATGCGCGGCAGGAAATAGCTGCCGCCCACGTCAGGGAAATACCCGATGGCCACCTCGGGCATTGCCAGGCGGCTGCGGTCGGTGACCACCCGCAGGTCGGCGCCTTGCACCAGGCCCATGCCACCGCCAAGGACGAAGCCGTCCATCAGTGCCAGGACCGGTTTGCGATAGTTGTGAATGGCGAGGTCGAGGGCGTATTCCTCGACGAAGAAGTCTTCGTGGAGGGTGTCGCCGCTCTTGAAGCTGTCGTACAGCGAGCGAATGTCGCCGCCGGCGCAGAAGGCTTTTTCACCGGCACCGCGCAACACCACGGCATGCACCTGGGGATCGTCCGCCCACGCCTGCAAATGCCGGCTGAGGCTGCGGACCATGTCCAGGGTGAGGGCGTTAAGGCCTGCGGGGCGATTGAGGGTCAGGTGGCCAATATGGTTGCGTACGTGCGCCAGGACCTCGTCTTGCACAATCCCGGCGCTGCTTGCCTCGGATGAAACCTGAGCAGTCATCTCTAACTCCCTGCTTTTATTGTTCTTTATCAAGATGTTCGCGGGCGAACCATCTCGCGATCGTACCAGTGCAAATTTGCCCAGTACAAGTCGGAATCATGCAGGTCGTTTTTGCATTTTTGCCTTATGGAGGAGGCTGGCCCTGGTGCTGGAAAACCGCGCCGATGGTGCGCCGCCGGGCATACCGCTCGCTGGCCTGGATCAGCTCCTCCAGCTCCTGGGGGGTAACGTCCAGGAACTGCTCGCGCTCGGCGAGGGCCTGCTTGAGGTCCTCGGCGCTGATCCCGGGGTTTTCGGTGGCCATTGGCATAAAGATCGGCGCAGCCGGTTCGCGGGTGCCCTTGGGGTAACGCGTGCGCGTGGCGTTGTTGTAGGCCAGCGCGCAGGCCAATAAGGCTGTGGCTCCCAGCATGACTGCGGCAAGTTCGTGCCAGCCCATGGCAATCGAGGCGGGGTCAGCCAGCACCAGGCTCATGGCCAGGCCGCCCGCCGGTGGATGCAGGCAGCGCAGCCAGCAGATCAGGATCACGGTCATCCCGGCAGCCAGGCATGCGCTGCCCAGCGTTCGGCCCAATACCCGGGCCACCAGCAGCGCAACAATCCCGGCACACAGGTAGCTGCCGATGATCGACCAGGGCTGGGCCAGCGCGCCGGAGGATACGGCAAACAGCAGCACCGCCGAGGCTCCCAGCGGGCCTATCAGGTGCAGGGCCACCTCGGTGCCGAACACCTGGGCGCACACCCAGACGCTGAACAGTGTGCCCAGGGCCATGCCGATGGCGGCACGACTCCATTCGGCAGGGCGGGTATTGATGGCAGCGGGTAACCAGCGAGCGAGCATTGACAGACGATCCGTGAAAAGCGGGCGAAAAAAAAGGCTTGCCTGGTTTCCCGGAAAAGCCCTTTAAAGAAGTTCCTGCATTTGGGGGAGGAACCTGCGCAGTGTGCCAATCGATGAAGACTGCTGCCAATGCATATTAATGCAGGTCAAGTGCAGTATTTTTGCAGTAAAACGTGTCAGCCAAACGGTATCAGGCGGGTTGGCGGTGGCATGGGGTTGCTGATCTTGCCCAGCACACGGTCATCGGTTTCCTCGTTGATCAGCAGGTTTTGTACATTTTCCCGCAGCGATGGATTGTTGGCCAATGGCCCCTTGAGCACCACCAGTGCATCACGCAGTTCCATCAGCCGATCCAGTTTTGGCAGCGGGATGTAACCCGCATTGACTCTGTCGCGGGACAAAGGCGCGACAGCGTCAGAGGTTGAAGGCTCGGGCAATCGACGGTCGGACACAAAACATTCCTCTAAATGAAATAAACGGCAGCGCTGAATGCTGTTTAAAAGGTCTTTATTGTTATTTCGACTGTTCGTTTAAGCGGGGCATGTCTTGATTGATGGCTTGCTGCTACGTTCGTCGAGTTTCTTTCGAAAGTAACAGGAATGCCTTACACCGCACCTTTGGAACTTCTGAAAATAGTTAAAAGGTATTAAATAATTAACTCGCTTGGCAGGCGAGTCTACAGTCGAGGGCTAGGGGCGGGAAGAGGGCGTCTTATCGGTAGCAGCGTATAGATGCGTAGGATGTTTCTCGATAGTTGCTACGCTAAAAGTTTCGAAGTTGAAGGGGCAAAGAAGTTTCTTACATACACTTGGATTTATAACTACTGAATGTACTGGCGCGGGATAAGCGGTTGGTTCCGCTTATCCCGCGCCCTGTATCAAGGTTGTGCGGGTTTGATCAAATGCAGCAGTACGTAGGGGTTCTTGTCGAACTGGCCGGTCAGTACCGGCTGCAGTGAACGAAAACGCGGGTCGCTCAACGCTTCATAGTCCGACTGGCTCATGATCAGCCATGCAGGAGCCTGGATCGGCGCCAGATCGGCAGGCAACTGGGTAAACAACGGCACCCGGTCGCAATCGAGGTTGACCATGAACTTGATGGCTTTTGCGTCCTTGCCCAGTGCGTGCAATACCAGCGGCGCCGGTTGTTGCTGGGTCAGCGCATGGGCCTGGAGGGTAAAGGTGCGCGTGTCATACAGCCGGCGCTCCAGCGGCTCGACCATCACGATATACGCCAGCCACACCGCCAATACCGCGGCGAAGGCCGGGCCCACGTAGCGAAGCCGCCGGTTGAACAGCAAGCCCAGCACCAGTACCTGGATCGCGATCAGGATCCCGAACACCGGATTGAGGCTGCCAATCTGCTCGGGGAAGCGGTGACGCGCCACGAACAAGCCTGCGATCAGCAGCCCCGGAATGACCGTCCACAACCCCAGCATCAGCCAGCGCAGCCCGGCGAACAGTCTGCCCCGCGACACCTGGAACGGATACGCGGCGATGATCGCGGCCAGGGGCAGCATCGGCAGCACATAGCGCGCTTTTTTCGCCTGGGGCACCGACAAGCCGATCATCACGATCAAGCCGGCGGCGAGGCAGTACAGCACCAGTTTCAGCGCCGGGCCCTTGTCCTCGCGGCCACCGGCGACAATCGCAATCAGCGCGAGTATTGCCAACGGATACGCCGGCGCGTAGTTACCCAGCGAACTGCTGAAGTAATACAGCGCGCTGCCGGAGCCTTCGGTGCCGTCCATGCGACCCAGGAACTGCATGCGGATCACGTCCTGCATGAACGTTTCACCGCCACTGAGCTTGGCCAGCAGCAACAGCAGGCCCACGCACGCCGCCAGTAACGCCAACGCCAGCAGGCCGAAACTGAACAGCTGGCGCCATTGCCGATTGATCAGGTAATAGCTGCACAGCATGCCGGTGGGGATCACCAGGCCGATCGGCCCACGGATCGCGAACCCCACGATCAGCAGCGCAAACAGCCAGTGCAGGCGCTTGCCGGCGCCGAAGTGGTCGTGGGCGTAACCCAGGTAGAAGACCGTCAGAGCCACTGCCGCCAGCATCTGGTCGAGGGACACCGCGCGGGTTTCGCTGATGAAGGTACTGCTGAGCAGCATCACCGCGATGCTCAGCAGTGCCCAGCGCCGGGAGTAGGGCGCGGTCAGCCGGTAGAGCAGCACCACGATCAGTGCCGAAGCGATGGCCGTGGGCAGCCAGGCCGTCAGGCTGGTGACCTGCCCCAGGGGCACCGACAGCAGCCAGGTCAGCAGCGTCGAGGTGGCCAGGTAATCGGCATAAGGTTGCCCGTACGTGGTCGGGAAGAACCCCGGCCCGTGGCGCAGCATCTCCTGGGCGAACAGCACGAAGCGCGAGTCAAAGCCGATGATTGCCTGGTTCCAGTTGCCCGCGACAAACAGGATCAGGGCCAGCAGCCCCAGGATCCATGAGTGGCGGCGGATCGTCGGGCTGAGCAGGGGCCGATGAGCTTTGTCCACGTCTCAGGCTTCCTCGGCCTGAGGCGCCCAGTTTTGCTGGGGGATCGGCAAGTTGCAGGAATCGCCGCGGCCCATCGGGAAGTACTGGATGCCTTTGCGTGCCAGGCGTTCGCCGTCGTACAGGTTGCGGCCGTCGAAGATCACCGGGGTTTTCAGGCGTTGCTGGATCAGGTCGAAGTCCGGTGCCTTGAACTGTTGCCATTCGGTGCAGATGATCAAGGCGTCAGAGCCACTCAGGGTGGATTCCGGGGTGCCCATCAGCATCAGGCGCGGCTCATCACCGTAGATGCGCTGGGTTTCCTGCATGGCTTCCGGGTCAAACGCACGTACATTGGCGCCGGCGGCCCACAAGGCTTCCATCAGCACCCGGCTTGGCGCATCGCGCATGTCGTCGGTGTTGGGCTTGAACGCCAGGCCCCACAGGGCGAAGGTCTTGCCGCGCAGGTCGCCCTTGAAGAATGCATTGGCGCGTTCGAACAGCTTGCTCTTCTGGCGCTGGTTGATGGCTTCCACGGCTTCCAGCAGGTCGCTGGAGCAGTTGGCGGCCTTGGCGCTGTGGATCAGGGCGCGCATGTCCTTGGGGAAACACGAGCCGCCATAACCGCAACCTGGGTAGATGAAGTGGTAGCCGATACGCGAGTCGGCACCAATGCCCAGGCGCACGGCTTCGATGTCGGCGCCCAGGTGTTCGGCCAGTTCGGCGATCTGGTTGATAAAGCTGATCTTGGTGGCCAGCATGCAGTTGGCGGCGTACTTGGTCAGTTCGGCGCTGCGCAGGTCCATGAAGATGATGCGGTCGTGGTTGCGGTTGAACGGTGCATACAACTCACGCATCACCTCGCGCACTTCCTCACGTTCGCAGCCGATGACGATCCGGTCCGGGCGACGGCAGTCGGCAACGGCCGAGCCTTCCTTGAGGAATTCCGGGTTGGAGACGATATCGAACTCCAGGTGGCGGCCGGCAATGCGCAGGGCTTTTTCCATGTGCGCACGCAAGGTGTCGCCGGTGCCTACGGGTACGGTGGATTTTTCCACGAGGATCACCGGGTCGATACGGTGGCGAGCCACTGCATCGCCCACGGACAGCACGTATTTCAGGTCGGCCGAGCCGTCTTCATCGGAGGGGGTGCCCACGGCGATGAACAGCACTTCGCCGTGTTCGACGGCGAGTTTTTCATCATAGGTAAACGTCAGGCGTCCGCCTTCGAGGTTTTCCTTGACCATGGCCGCCAGCCCCGGCTCGAAGATGCTCACGTGGCCCTGTTGCAGCAGCTTGACCTTGTTCTCGTCAACGTCCATGCAGATGACATCGTGACCGACTTCGGCCAATACGGTGGCCTGCACCAGACCGACGTAACCACTACCAAATACACTGATTTTCATGGGGCATTCCTGGGACTTGTGGTGCTAGCACGACGAGAGTTGATAGTCAGGACTCCGAGGATGACCAAGGCCACTCCCGCAGTTTTTGAAAGCGAAAAATGTTCGTTGAACACCGGCAGGCTGGCGGCCAGCAGGTAGACCAATGCGTAGCTGATGCTGAGCAGCGAGTAGGCACGGCCCAGAGGCAGGTCTTTCAGTGCGCCAAGCCAGCAGAGCATCGACAGGGCATAGGCGATGATCGCCAGGATCACCACGCCCAGTGCGCCGAGGTCGATGGCACCCGTGTTGAGTGCTGTCAGCCATTCGGTGGGCAATGGCAGGCGCGTCATGCTCCAGCGCATGCCCAACTGGGCACCGCTGACCAGTGCCACGCTGCCCAGGGCCAGGGCAAAACCGCGAGCGCGACTCATACCTGACGCCCCAGCAGCACCACACCGGCAATCACCAGCAGCACGCCGAACCAGTGGCGACCATCGATGTGTTCATGGAACACAAAGCGCGCCACCAGGGTGACCAATACAAAGTTGAGGCTCAGCATCGGGTAGGCGATGCCGACTTCCAAACGTTGCAGCACCAGCAGCCACACCAGCAAACCCAGGCCCAGGCACACCAGCGCCGACCACAGCCACGGCGAGCGCAGCTTCAGGGCCCAACCGTCGGGCTGGTCACGCCAGCCTTCCACGGCAAACTTCTGGGACACCTGGCCCATGCAGGTCAGCAGGCAGGCACCTAACAACAGCAGCAGAGTGGTCATGGCGCGCTCTGCGGGAAGATCAGAATCACGATATTGCCCTGCTCGTAACGCTTGCCGTCTTTGGGCAGCAGGTCCACTTCCTGGCGTTCGTCGTCACCCTTGACCCGCATCACCACGCCCACCGAGCCTTGCTTGCGCGCCTCGCTTATCCATTGCTGGACGCTGGCGGCATCGATCTTGCGGTAAGCGGTGTCCGGGAAGGCGATGCCGTATTTCACTTCGCCAACGGTGTTGTAGAGCATCACTTCAGGACGCTGCAGGCGCCATGACAAGGCCGATGCGGCGCCGAGGTCGTTGCTCAGCAACGCAGTGGTCGGCTGCAGCTCCTGGAGGTGGTCGATGATGAACTGGTCGGGGGTCTTGTTATAAACCACCGAGTGCGGCAACGCGGCCGGCACCAGCGCCACCAGCAACCAGCTGCCGATCACCGGTGCGGCCCACATGTGCAACGGGCGGGCGGCTTGCAGCAGGTTGGCGATGATCCAGCCGAACAGGAAGACGAACACCAGCACCAGGCTGAGTGTTTCCTGGCCGTGCTCGTACACCGGTTTTTTCAGCTGGAACCAGGTCAGGGTCAGCAACGCCAATACGCCAATGACCAGATTCACCCAGCCGTTGATGCGCAGTACGCGGCCACGGGCCTGGGCCAGCTTGTCGGCGAGGGTATGCCCCATCAGCAGCGCCAGTGGCAGCAGGCAGGGCATGATGTACGACGGCAGCTTGCCCTTGGCCAGGCTGAAGAACGCCAGCGGCATCAGCAGCCACAGCAGCAGGAAGGCGACCTTGCTGTTGCGTTTTTCCAGCCAGGCCTGCTTCACGGTGGACGGCAGCAACGCCATCCACGGCAGGGTGAACGCAACCATCAGCGGCAGGTAATACCAGAAGGGCTCGGAGTGCTGGGCGTCGTCGCCGGCAAAGCGCTGGATGTGCTCGTGCCAGAAGAAGAAATTCCAGTAGTCCGGTTCCTGGGCATGCACCATCAGCGCCCAGGGCAGGCTCACGACAATCGCCACCACCACGGCCACCAAGCCATAGGTGAGCAGTTCACGAATGCGTTTTTGCCAGAGCACGTAGGGCAGGGCGATCAGCACCGGCAGCAACCAGGCAAGGAAACCCTTGGTCATGAACCCCATGCCGCAGGCGAACCCGAGCAAGGCCCACGACCACAGGCGGCCGCGGGTGGTGGTGCTGTCGAAGCAGAACCACAGCGCCGCCCCGATCAGGTTGACCCAGAAGGTGAACTGCGGGTCGAGGTTGGCATAGCCCGCCAGGAACGCGACGCTGACAAAACTCATGTACAGCACGGCGCTGACCAGGCTCTTGCGCGGGTCGTTCCACAAACGCCGGGCCACGAAATACACCAGCAGGATGCTCAAGCCAGTGCTCAAGGCCGAGGCAAAACGCACGCCGAACAGGTTCTGCCCGAAAATCGCCTGGCCCAGCGCGATCATCCAGTAACCGGCCGCCGGTTTCTCGAAGTAGCGAATCCCCATGAAGTGTGGCGAGGCCCATTTGCCGGTCAGCAGCATTTCCTGGCTGATCTGCGCATAGCGGGTTTCGTCGGGAATCCACAGCCCGTGGGTGGCCAACGGGATCAGGTAGAACACCCCGAAGGCCAGCAGGAGCAGGGGCAGGGCCCAGCGCCGGATCATGCCTTTTGCACTCCGAGCCAGCCTTCACGGCCGCTCAACGCACCACGCACCAGGTGTTGCTGGGGCAGGGTGGTGAGGTCGGCGGGCAACAGGTCGCCCAACGGTTTGAACGCGATGCCGCGCTGCCCTGCCTGGGCGAGCATCTGGCGAAAATCATTGGCCATCAGAATCCCTTCTACTTCTGCGTGGATCGTATAGACGTTGAGCTTCGACGGCTTGAAGCGGTCGAGGATGTAGCTATTGAAATCCTTGGCGGCCACCACCGGGCCCACGACTTCGTCGAAGGTCGGCATGTCCACCGGAATTTGTGGCGTGCCGGCACTGCCATCCGCCAGGGTCGGCCGGAACAGGCTGGTACCACGGCAATCGCTGTTGTAGCGGAAGTTGAACTGTTGCTTGGCTTGCACCACGCGCTCATCGGCACGCCAGCCCGCGGCGGCTGAGCAGTCGATGGGTTCACCGAGGATGTCGCTCAAGGTGTCGACGCCACGGCGAATCTGCTCGATCAGCTGTGCATCGCTCCAGCGCCCGGTGTTGGCTTGCCAGCCGTGATGATCCCAGGCGTGCAGCCCGACTTCATGCCCGGCGGCCTTGGCCTGGCGCATCAGGTGCCCCAGGTCGCGGCCAATGGGTTTGCCCGGCCAGGCGGTGCCGGCCAGCAAAATGTCCCAGCCGTACAAACCGGCAGCGTTGGAGCGCAGCATCTTCCACAGGAACTGCGGGCGGATCAGGCGCCACAAGTGGCGCCCCATGTTGTCCGGCCCGACGCTGAAGAAGAAGGTCGCCTTGACCCCGGCTTCATCAAGCGACTCCAACAACCTTGGCACCCCTTCACGGGTGCCTCGGTAAGTGTCGACGTCGATGCGTAGACCCGCTTGCATCAACGCTTGTCCGCGATTTCGAGCATGGCTTCACGCAGGAAGAAATCCAGAGTGTTGCCGATGGTTTCGCTCATCTCCACGGTAGGCTCCCAGTTCAGCAGGCGCTTGGCGTTGTCGATGCTTGGCTTGCGGTGCGCCACGTCCTGGTAACCGGTGCCGTAGAACGCCTTGCTCTCTACGTCGCGGAAACCGGCAAACGGAGGGAAGTTGCTGCGCAGCGGGTGAGCTTCGAACTGACGCAGCAGTTCTTCGCCCAGCTGACGGATGCTGGCTTCGTTTTCCGGGTTGCCGATGTTGATGATCTGACCGTTGCAGTTATCGTTGTCGTTATCAATGATGCGCGCCAGGGCTTCGATGCCGTCGGCGATGTCAGTGAAGCAACGCTTCTGCTCGCCACCGTCGAACAGACGGATCGGCGTGCCTTCCACCAGGTTCAGGATCAGCTGGGTGATGGCGCGGGAGCTGCCGATACGGGCCGAGTCCAGGCGGTCGAGGCGCGGGCCCATCCAGTTGAACGGACGGAACAGGGTGAACTTCAGGCCCTTGTCGCCGTAGGCCCAGATCACGCGGTCCAGCAGTTGCTTGGAGACCGAGTAGATCCAGCGCTGCTTGTTGACCGGGCCCACCACCAGGTTGGAGGTGTCTTCGTCGAAGTACTGGTCCTGGCACATGCCATACACTTCGGAGGTCGACGGGAAGATCACGCGCTTGTTGTACTTCACGCAGTAGCGAACCAGTTTCAGGTTCTCTTCGAAGTCCAGTTCAAATACGCGCAGCGGGTTGCGGGTGTATTCGATCGGGGTGGCGATGGCCACCAGCGGCAGGACCACGTCGCACTTCTTGATGTGGTACTCGATCCACTCGGAGTGGATGCTGATGTCGCCTTCCACGTAGTGGAAGTTCGGGTGGCTGCGCAGGCGCTCGATGGCGTCGGAGCCGATGTCCAGGCCGTAGATTTCGTAACGGTCGTCACGCAGCAGGCGCTCGGACAGGTGGTTACCGATGAAACCGTTCACGCCCAGGATCAGCACGCGGGTACGACGGGGCTTGCGGCCGGACTCGGCGCCGCGCAGTACGGAACCGTCCACCAGGCCCAGTTCATCCGCCAGGGACGGGCCGGCCAGGTACAGGCCGTTCTCGTTGCGCTGGCCGAACTTGACCACCAGGGAGTCTTCACCGCAGGCGATGCGCAGCGGGTTGACGCTGATCACTCGGCCTGGCGCCAGGCCTTCGTTGCCCTTGACGACTTCGGCGTTCCAGACGATCAGCTTGTGCTCGCCCACGGCGCAGAAGGCGCCCGGGTATGGTTGGGTAACGGCGCGAACCAGGTTGAACAGCTCTTCAGCCGGTTTTTTCCAGTCCAGCTTGCCGTCCGCTGCGGTGCGACGACCGAAGTAGGTGGCCTTGCTTTCGTCCTGGGCAGTTTCGGTCAGCTTGCCTTGAGCCAGTTGCGGCAGGGCGTCGCGCAGCAGGTTGGTGGCGGCGTCACGCAGTTTGGCGTGCAGGGTCAGGCCGGTGTCGGTGCGCTCGATCACGACTTTCTGCTGGGCCAGGATCGCGCCGGCATCGGCACGCTTGACCATGCGGTGCAGGGTCACGCCGGTTTCGGTTTCGCCGTTCACCAGCACCCAGTTGGCCGGTGCGCGGCCACGGTACTTAGGCAGCAGGGAGCCGTGCAGGTTGAACGCGCCTTTCTTGGCGGTGGCCAGCAGGGCTTCGCTCAGCAGGTTGCGGTAGTAGAACGAGAAGATGTAGTCCGGGTTCAGCTTGGCGATGCGCTCGATCCACAGCGGGTGGTTGGCGTCTTCCGGGGCGTGTACCGGGATGCCATTGCGGGCGCACAGCTGGGCGACGGAACCGTAGAAATTGTTTTCCTTGGGATCATCGGCATGGGTGAACACGGCAGCAATTTCGTAACCCGCATTGAGCAGGGCTTCAATGCCAGCACAGCCAATATCGTGGTAAGCGAAGACAACAGCTTTTGAATTCATGACGAAACCTGATCGGAAGGAGAAGTAGAGGTGTGGGAGGACGTCAGGCCGTCGACCGTAAAGGTCTCGGCCGGTGCTGCCGGTTGGTTGCGCAGCACTTTTTCGATAAAGAACCGTGGGCGGGCCCGCACATCGCTGTACATGCGGCCCAGGTATTCACCCAGGAGGCCCATGCCGATGAACTGGCCACCGGTGAACACGAACAATACGGCGAACAGCACGAACATGCCGTCGCCAGCCCAGCCGGAGCCGAAAGCGAGACGCAGCACGATCAGTGCAAAGGCGAAGAGCATGCCCAGGGCCGCCAGGCTGAAACCGACGATGCTCAACAGGCGCAATGGCGTGGTGGTCATGCAGGTCAGCAGGTCGAACATCAGGCTGATCAGGCGCATCGGGCTGTATTTGGACTCGCCGTGTTCACGCTCGGCGTGATGCACCAGGATTTCCGTGGTGTGGCGCGCAAAGCTGTTGGCCAGGATCGGGATAAAGGTGCTGCGCTCGCGGCAGGCCAGCATGGCGTCGACGATGGTGCGGCGATAAGCACGCAGCATGCAGCCGTAGTCGCTCATGGCCACGCCGGTGGAGCGTTGCACGGCGAGGTTGATCAGGCGCGACGGCCAGCGGCGAAAGGCCGAGTCCTGGCGGTTGTTGCGCACGGTGGCAACCACGTCGTAGCCCAGGGCGGCCTGTTCGACCAAACGCGGGATTTCTTCCGGCGGGTTTTGCAGGTCGGCGTCCAGGG
Organism: Pseudomonas sp. G1002; assembly: GCF_013385455.1. Classification (NCBI taxonomy): domain Bacteria; kingdom Pseudomonadati; phylum Pseudomonadota; class Gammaproteobacteria; order Pseudomonadales; family Pseudomonadaceae; genus Pseudomonas; species Pseudomonas sp. G1002. The sequence goes on along the minus strand of NZ_JACAPY010000035.1, from coordinate 90,884 downwards.
TGATCACCACGTCGCCCCGGCAATGCTCGAAGCCGGCCATGATTGCGGCGTGCTGGCCGTAGTTGCGGTTGAGGATCACCGCCACCACGTTGCTGCCTTCGAGCGCGGCGGCGTCTTCCAGCAATTGCGCGGAGTTGTCGCGGCTGCCGTCGTCCACCAGGATGATTTCGTATTCGTAAGCCAGTTGTTTGCAGGCGGCCATGGTGCGGCGCAGCAGTTCAGGCAGGCTTTCTTGTTCGTTGTAGACCGGGATAACGATCGACACGCAATGAATTGGATAGGGTTTCAAAGATTCATTACCTCGGGGGTTAGAGCAACTTGGAGCGTAAAGACAGCAGTTATCGTCAGCCTCGGATGCCGGGCATCCGATCAAAGATAGCGTTGATTTGTGGCATTCATTCGACAGTCCTGACAGGTCACAGTGGGTCTTCCATGGCATACGTGAGTAAAGACTAAAATGCTCAAAGGTAAAGCGGAATCAACGAGTTAACCTGCAAAGTACGGTTCGTTCTCAAGTCGTGCCGCCAAGATTAAGCGCAAAAATGTTCAACGAATATGAAACGCAGATGAAAAAGTCGTTTTTTTGGCAGGTAGACAGCTAGGGTTCAGGTAAACAGCAGAAGCACGGACAACGCCGTGCCGATGAGGGGAGAAGGGGCGGTAGCCTTTTTCTTCACGCGGGCAGGTTCCTGAAGAATCTTCTCTGCAATGCCGCGCAAGTGCCGGTAAAGTAAGCCATCTCTTGCCAGGGCAGTCGGATGAATAGCGTGCAGCGTTTACGGCCAATGTTGATGGTGTTGTTGATGACGGTGGCCTGGGCCACGAGTGTGCGGGCCGATGACGGCGTGGCACTGACGTCCATCGACCAGGTGCCCGATGGCGTAGAAGTGCGGGGTAAACAGGTCGGCGCCTTCGTCTGGAGCGACAAACAGGGCAGGAACCTGTTGGTACTCGCAGAGCAAGTCAGCGAACGCGACGACGACGGTGCGCAGTCGGCCTTTGTCTACGCCGCCCAGTACCTGCTCGACGGTGACCGGCCCAAGCGCCTGTGGATGCTCTACGACGACGTGCAGCATTGCGAGTTCGATGCCGGCGCGCACTTCAACAGCGACGCCACCCGGGTCACCGACCTGCTGGGCGATGGCATCAGCCAGGTCACCGTGGGGTATAGCCGCACCTGCACCAGTGACGTCAGCCCCAATGATTTCAAGCTGATCATGCACATCGGCAAGTCGCAGAAGTACCGCCTGCGCGGCATCGACCGCTATGGCGCCAGCTGGTGGGATGAAGACGCCGGCGCCCTGCAGGGCATGCCGTTGCCCAAGGATTGCAGCATCGCCGCCCAACAGGCGCTGGTCAGCCAGTACAAGGAGCAGGGTACCGAGCTGCCGCTTCCTGGCTGTTACGGCGACGAAGAAGATTTTGCCAAGGCGCCCAAACCGTACCTGGAGTTCATGCGCCAGCACTGGTTTGCCTTGATGCAGAAGCAGGACACCGACTGGAGCCAGCAGCAGACGCCAGCCCCGGCGGAAGACGATCAGGAATAGCCCCGGGGATTGACCTGCGCTAGACTCGGCGCTCGCCAATTCACTAAATATGTCGATTAAACAGATGGTTAGTCGACATATTTAATCCAAAGGCTGATCTACCTTGACTGAGTCTACCCGCAACCCGCTGACCCTCTATCTCACCCGCCTGGCGCCCTCCAGCCAGCTGACCATGCGCTACGTGCTGCAGGACGCCGCCGACCGCCTGGGTTTTGAAGACATCAACCTCGAAGACATCGACTGGCACCTGCTGCAGCCCGAACACGTCATGGCCCTGGTGGCGGTGCTGCGGGAAGACGGGTATGCGCCGAACACCTCCTCGCTGTACGTCAACGCCGTGCGCGGGGTGATGAACGAAGCCTGGCGCATGAGCCTGATCAGCCAGGACCACCTGCTGAAGATGCGCTCGGTCAAGGCCATGGCCGGCACCCGCCTGAGCCAGGGGCGCAACCTGCGGCGTACGCTGATTCGTGAGTTGATGGAAGTCTGCGCCGCCGATCCGCGCCCGCAGGGCCTGCGGGATGCGGCGGTGATCGGGATCCTGTATGGCTCGGGCATGCGCAAGTCGGAATCGGTGAACATCGAGCTGGGCCAGGTCAACTTTGACGAGCGCAGCCTGCAGGTTACCGGCAAGGGCAACAAGCAATTGATCAAGTACGCACCGGCCTGGGCCTTTGCCAAGCTGGAGGCATGGCTGGCGTTTCGCCGCAGCCAGTTGAAACCGGGTGAGCAGGACGATGGTTTCCTGTTCAACCGGATTCGCCGGGGCAGCCATATCACCCGCGAGCGCATCACCAAACACGCGATTTACTACATCGCCCGCCAGCGTGGGGAACAGGTCGGCGTGAAAATCATGCCCCATGATTTCCGCCGTTCGTTTATCACGCGGGTCATTGAAGAGTACGACCTGTCGATCGCCCAGAAGCTGGCGCACCACACCAATATCCAGACCACCGCCACCTACGATGTGCGCGACGACAATGAGCGGCGTAGGGCAGTGGATCGGTTTGACCTGTAGGGCCGCCCGTAACCTGGCCCGCCAACTGCCTTGAACTCTGCCCGGCAGCCGCGCTCGCAATAGTAGGGCGCGGGTTTTGCCGCGTGCCGTGTTTATTCAGTCGAAGGAGCAGACCATGGATACCTACAACATCAACAAGACCGGCACCGGTTGGGCGTTGACCAAGCAGGGCTCGGCACGGCCGTCGAAAACGGCGGAGACCAAGGAGGCGATCGTTGAGTTGGCGAAAGAGTTTCTCAGCGACAAGACGGCGTCGCTGAGAATTCACAGCATGGATGGGCGGATTCAGGAGGAAAGAACCTATCCGCGCAAGGCTGACCCGACACGATCTCCGGGCTGACCGAGCACCCAATGTGGGAGCGGGCTTGCTCGCGAAGGCGGTGGTTCAGTTACACATGCATTGGCTGACACTCCGCCTTCGCGAGCAAGCCCGCTCCCACACTGGATCTGCATTCGACCCTAGAGAATCGGCTTGCCGCCCGTCACCGCATACCGCGAGCCCGAGATGTAACTCGCCTCATCCGACGCCAGCAACACATAGATCGGCGCCACTTCCACCGGCTGGCCGGGGCGGCCCAGCGGTGTCTCGCTGCCGAAGCTGTTCACGTCTTCGTCCGGCATCGTCGAGACAATCAACGGCGTCCAGATCGGCCCCGGCGCCACGCTGTTCACGCGGATGCCCTTGCTGCCCAGCAGTTGCGCCAGGCCACCGGTAAAGTTCGCAATCGCGCCCTTGGTGGCGGCGTAAGCCAGCAACGTTGGCTTGGGCATACGGCAGAGACCAAGGAGGCGATCGTTGAGTTGGCGAAGGAGTTTCTCAGCGACAAGACGGCGTCGCTGAGGATTCACAGCATGGATGGGCGGATTCAGGAAGAAAGAACCTACCCCGCAAGGCTGACCCGACACGATCTAAGGGCTGACCGAGCACCCAATGTGGGAGCGGGCTTGCTCGCGAAGGCGTTGGATCAGTCACAGATGCATTGCCTGACACTCCGCCTTCGCGAGCAAGCCCGCTCCCACATTGGATTTGCATCCGACCCTAGAGAATCGGCTTGCCGCCCGTCACCGCATACCGCGAGCCCGAGATGTAACTCGCCTCATCCGACGCCAGCAACACATAGATCGGTGCTACTTCCACCGGCTGGCCGGGGCGGCCCAGCGGTGTTTCGCTGCCAAAGCTGTTCACGTCTTCGTCCGGCATCGTCGAGACAATCAACGGCGTCCAGATCGGCCCCGGCGCCACGCTGTTCACGCGGATGCCCTTGCTGCCCAGCAGTTGTGCCAGGCCACCGGTAAAGTTGGCAATCGCGCCCTTGGTGGCGGCGTATGCCAGCAACGTTGGCTTGGGCATATCGGAATTCACCGAGCTGGTATTGATGATCGACCCGCCGGCCTTCATATGCGGCAGCGCCGCCTTGCAGATGCGAAACATCGCGGTGATGTTGATATCGAAGGTCTTGACCCATTCCTCGTCGGGTATCTCTTCGAGGGTCTCGTGGGTCATCTGGAATGCGGCGTTATTGACCAGCACGTCGATCCGCCCGAACTGCTCGACGGTCTGGTCGACAATCGCCTGGCAGTTGGCTTTTTGCGCGAGGTCGCCGGGCAGCAGCAGGCATTGGCGGCCGGCTTCTTCAACCCAGCGTGCGGTTTCCTTCGCGTCCTCGTGTTCGTCCAGGTAGGCGATGGCCACATCGGCACCTTCGCGGGCAAAGGCAATCGCCACGGCGCGGCCGATACCGCTGTCGGCGCCGGTGATCAGGGCGATCTTGTTGGCCAGGCGGCCGGAGCCGGTGTAGCTCTTCTCGCCGCAGTCGGGATAGGGGTCCATCTTCTTCTGCGAACCGGGAACGGATTGGGCCTGGCTGGCGAAAGGTGGGCGTGGGTAGTCAGTCATCTCAATCTCCATAGATCACAACGGGTTCTATGGATTAGTGATTTTCAGCTGCCGGATAGTTGTAATCGATGCCGGCCGAGCCCGACGAATGGTTTGCGCTCAACCGTGCTGGCAGGCATCGCCCAGGCGCATGTAGTCCAGTTCATGACGCACGCCGTGGCTGTCGATGTAGACCATATGACCCTTGACCGGCCCGCACTCGGTGGAGGATTCGGTACTGACGCGCACCACCTTGGCGATGTCCAGGTCCTGGGAATAGTCGTACGCCTCGCTGGCGGGGGTGTTGGCACTCACAGTGGGTACCGGGGTTTCGCCCTGGGCGAAGGCAAGTGTGCTGAACAGGCCCAGCACGGCGATAAGCAGATAACGCATGAGAACCTCCGACACCACGAAGGTGGTGGCTTGACTGTGGGGTTCATTCTACAAAGCACCTGGCGCGGGGATGAACGCTTGCGGGCCAATAGAAGACATCAGCCAAATCGATGCAGCAAGCCTCTTATAACCGGTTATAAACTCATAGCATCTTCGCCTAAACGCAGCCCTATAAATATCCGTCTGCCGTTGCTCATCCCTGTAGACACATACAACAGGGAGTTCCTCGATGTTTTTATTCAAACAACAACTACCAAGGCTGACGCTGACGGCGGCGCTGGCGATGGGAGTGTGCACGACATCGGTGATGGCCCAGGAAGTGGCCGGCCAGGTGTTCACCTTCGATATCGCTGGCGGCCCGCTTGATACGGTGCTGCTGGATATCTCCCGGCAGACCGGGGTGATGATTTCGTTCAATCAACAGTGGGTGCAGGGCAAGCGCAGTGCCGCCATCCGCGGCGATTTGGGCAGCCTGCAAGCGGTGGACAAGGCATTGCAGGGCAGTGGCCTGCAAGTAAGCGACAGCGAACAGGGACTGACGGTGCATCCAGCACCCGTGACGTCCACCAGCGTCGCACCGGCCGAGGGCAAAAGTACTGATTACCGCCTGGAAAAAGTCACGGTGACCGGCTCGGCGATTCGCCGGGTGGACGCGGAAACGGCAGTGCCGGTAACCATCCTGCGGGTCGAGCAATTGCGCGAGCAGGGTGTGAGCACCACCGAGGAGTTGATCAACCGCATTTCGGCCAACCAGTCTGCCGTTGGCTCCGGGCGTTCGGTGGGTTCCAGCAGCGGCGGTGCGGCGTATGCCGACTTGCGCGGGATTGGCGCGAACAAAACCCTGGTGCTGCTCAATGGCCGGCGCCTGAGCAACAACGCCGTCAACACCACCAACGGTTCCGGGGTGGACTTGAACACCATCCCGTTCGCCGCCATCGACCGCGTGGAAGTCCTGCGCGATGGCGCCTCGGCACTGTACGGCACCGATGCGATTGGCGGGGTGATCAACTTCATTACCAAGACCAGCCTCACCGGTGGGCAACTTTCCACCAACTACGATTCGCCCACACGCTCCGGCGGCGGCGACAGCCATAACTTCAGTGGCAGCTACGGTTTCGGCGACCTTGAAGAGGACCGCTTCAACGTGTTCGGCGTGGTCAGCTACGACAAGCAGACGCGCCTGGCGGCCAAGGACCGTGACTTCACCTACAACTACCAGCCAGGTCGCGGCCTGGATTTCACCTCCGGCACCGCCGCGCCGGCCAACTGGAGCCAGGGCAGCAACGCGACCAACCCGCTGGCCGGCTCCGGTTGCAATTCCCCCGGGCTGCTGTCACGCAATGGCATCTGCCGCCAAAGCCTGTGGAGTTACCTGGACCTGGTGCCGGAAACCGAAAAAACCTCGGCCTTTGCCAAAGCCACCGGCAAGCTGGCCGATGACCATACCGTCAGCCTCGAATACTTCTGGGCGCGCAACGAAAACCGCACGCAGATTGGCCCAGGCACCCTGATGGGGGCCCAGGTCAATCCGGGTACGCCTTTCTATCCGGGCAACGGCATCACCCCGGGCCCCACGGGGTTCGCCCTGGACCCGACACAGCCGGTAGACGTGAACTGGCGTGAAACCGATGCCGGCGCGCGCAAGCACGAAGATGACAACACCAGCCAGCGGCTGCTGCTGAGTTTCGAAGGTAATGTGGCGAACTGGGACTACAACGTCGGCGCGTCCTACAACCAGAACAAAGTGGTGCAAACCATTCTTGACGGCTATGTAAACGACCAGACCATCAGCCAGGGGATTGCCAACGGTGTGATCAACCCGTTCGGGCCGCAGAGTGAAGCGGGCAGGGCGTTACTCGCCTCCAGCCGCGTGGATGGCGATTACGCCACCGCCGTGGGCCGAGTGAAGAGTATCGACGGGCGCGTAAGCCGTGAAATCGGCGACTGGTTCGGTGCGGGGCCGACGGGCCTGGCGCTGGGTGGTGAATATCGCAAGGAGGATTTCCACCAGGATTTCGCCCAGTTTGCCGAGACCGTGCAGAGCCTGGGCGTAGACCCCAATGGCGCAGTGCGCGGCAATCGCAGCGTGTCGGCCGAGTACGCCGAGGTCAACGTGCCGGTGCTCGAAAGCCTGGAACTGTCTGCCGCCGTGCGTCATGACAAATACAGCGACTTTGGCAGCACCACCAACCCGAAATACTCGTTCCGCTTCCAGCCGTTCAAGGAACTGGTGGTGCGCGGTGCCTACAGTGAAGGCTTCCGTGCGCCGTCGCTGTACGAGTTGTACAACCCGACCTACACCAGCTACACCGTGGCCAACTACAACGACCCGCGCCTGTGCCCGGGCGGCACCCCGGCCAATGGCGGGATCGGCAACCGCGACTGCGCCCAGCAGTTCCGCCGGCAAAGCGGGGGCAACGGCAGCTTGAGCCCGGAAACCGCACGTAACGTGACCTTTGGTTTCGTGTTCCAACCGATCGAGCGCCTCAGTGCCGGCCTGGATTTCTGGTGGATCACCATCGCCAACCAGATTGCCGAGTTTCCTGAGTCGTCGGTATTCGACGACCCGGATGCCTACGGCGACCGCTTGATTCGCAAGGCGGATGGCTCCATCGATCACATCGTTACCGGCCTTGCCAACCTGGGTAAGACCAAGACCAACGGCGTGGATGTGAGTTTCGACTACCGCTTCCCGAGCACCGCCATCGGTGACTTCGGCATCGGCCTGCAAGGCACCTACGTCAACGAATACAAATACCAGCAGGAGCTCAAGGGCGACTACATCGACAAACTCGGTGATTTTCGTGGCGGCGAGTTCTCCACCGCGGGCGCCGTTGCACGCTGGCGCCACAGCCTGACCGGCACCTGGGCCCGCGGACCGCTGGGCGTCAGCCTGACCAACCGCTACACCAGTGGCTATCACGACTCGGACCCCGACACTCACGACTCCGTAGGCTCTTACAACGTCTGGGACCTGGCGGGTACCTACAACTGGAGCAAGTCCCTGGCCGTCACGCTGGGCGCGAAAAACCTGTTTGACCGCGCACCGCCGTTCAGCAACCAGACCTATGCGTTCCAGAGCGGGTACGACCCGAAATACGCCGACCCGTTTGGCCGCATCCTCTATACCCGGGTCAGCTATAACTTCTGATTGTTCATCAGGTCCAGACACTGCTCTATAAAACAGGCGGATCCACTGCACCCATCCCGTAGGTGCAGCGGGATTCGCCGGTCCATAACCTTATTCCAAAACGGTATTTCCAGGCTTTTCATAAGACTCCTTATGATCACGTCATAACTCGTTATGACAAGTGGTCCTGATGAACGAATCAACCGTCGCCTTATCCCCTCTGTCCAGCGTTCCGCTGCATGCCCAACTGCGGGACCTGCTGCGCAGCCGCATCCTTGATGGTGAGTACGCGCCGAACACCCAGATGCCTTCCGAGAGCGAACTGGGCACGCGCTTCAAAGTCAGCCGCATCACCGTGCGCCAGGCCCTGGGTGATCTGCAAAAGGAAGGCCTGATCTACAAGATCCACGGCAAAGGCACCTTTGTTTCCAAACCCAAGGCTTATCAGAACGTCAGCACCCTGCAGGGGTTGGGCGAGTCCATGACCGAGCGCGGCTATGAAGTGATCAACCGCCTGCGCAGCTACCGCTTCGTGCCCGCCGACAAGCTGGTGGCCGAGCGCCTGGGCGTGGAGGAGGGCAGCACTGTCGCGCAGATCAAGCGGGTACGGCTGATCAACCGCGAGCCGGTGTCGCTGGAAATCACCTACCTCAGCCAGGCCCTGGGCGAACGCCTGGAAAACGCCGACCTGGTGACCCGCGACATCTTCCTGATCCTGGAGAACGACTGCGGCTTGCAACTGGGTCACGCCGACGTGGCGATTGACGCGGTACTCGCCGACAGCGAGCTGACCCAGGCGCTGAACGTCGAGGCCGGCTCGCCGATCATGCGCATCGAACGCCTGACCCACACCGCAGACGGTCAGCCCGTGGACTTCGAACACCTGTATTACCGTGGCGACGCGTTTCAGTATCGCCTGCGCATCGACCGTCAGCGAGGTAGCCGCCCGTGAGCCGCCAAACCCTGGAACTGGAATACGACATCGTGGTGATCGGCGGCGGTACAGCCGGCCCCATGGCGGCGATCAAGGCCAAGGAGGCCAACCGCGATCTGCGCGTATTGCTGATCGACAAGGCCAACGTCAAGCGCAGCGGCGCCATCAGCATGGGCATGGACGGCCTCAACAACGCGATCATTCCCGGCCACTCCACGCCGGAGCAGTACACCAAGGAAATCACGATTGCCAACGACGGCATCGTCAATCAGGCGGCGGTGTACGCCTACGCGACCCACAGTTTTGAAACTATCGAGCAGTTGGACCGCTGGGGCGTGAAGTTCGAGAAGGACGAAACCGGCGATTACGCGGTGAAAAAAGTCCATCACATGGGCGCCTACGTGTTGCCGATGCCTGAAGGGCACGACATCAAGAAGGTGCTGTATCGCCAGCTCAAGCGCGCCAGGGTCAGCATCACCAACCGCCTGGTGTGCACCCGCTTGCTGACCGACAGCGAAGGCGCGGTGAATGGCGTGATGGGTTTTGACTGCCGCACTGCGGACTTCCAGGTGATCAAGGCCAAGGCGGTGATCCTCTGCTGCGGCGCGGCCGGCCGCCTGGGCTTGCCGTCCTCGGGTTACCTGATGGGCACCTATGAAAACCCGACCAATGCCGGCGACGGCTACGCCATGGCCTACCACGCCGGAGCCGAACTGGCGAACCTGGAGTGCTTCCAGATCAACCCGCTGATCAAGGATTACAACGGCCCGGCGTGCGCCTATGTCACCGGCCCCTTGGGCGGCTACACCGCCAACAACAAGGGTGAACGCTTCATCGAGTGCGACTACTGGAGCGGGCAGATGATGTGGGAGTTCCACCAGGAACTGGAAAGCGGCAACGGCCCGGTGTTCCTCAAACTCGATCACCTGGCGGAGGAAACCATCCAGAACATCGAGCAGATCCTGCACAGCAACGAGCGCCCCAGCCGTGGGCAGTTCCACGCCAACCGGGGCACCGACTACCGCAGCCAGATGGTCGAGATGCATATCTCCGAGATCGGCTTTTGCAGCGGGCATTCGGCGTCGGGCGTGTGGGTCAACGAGCGCGCGGAAACCTCGGTCAAGGGCCTGTATTCAGCGGGCGACATGGCGGCGGTGCCACATAACTACATGCTCGGCGCGTTCACCTATGGCTGGTTTGCGGGCACCAACGCGGCAAGCTTTGTGGCCGGGCGCGAATTCAGCGCGGTGGATGCCCGGCAAGTGGCCGCCGAGCAGGCTCGGGTCTATGCGCCACTGGACCGCGAAACCGGTCTGCCGCCGGCCCAGGTCGAGTACAAGCTGCGGCGCTTCGTCAACGATTACCTGCAGCCGCCCAAGGTCACCCGCAAGATGGAAATCGGCTTGCAACGCTTCGCCGATATCGAGCGCGACCTGGACCAGATGAAGGCGCACAACCCCCATGAATTGATGCGCGCCATGGAAACCAGCGTGATCCGCGACTGCGCCGAAATGGCTGCCCGCGCCTCGCTGTACCGCGCCGAAAGCCGCTGGGGCCTGTACCACTACCGGGTCGATCACCCGCAACGCAACGACGCCGACTGGTTCTGCCATTGCCACCTGAAAAAGGGCGACGACGGGCAGATGGTCAGCTTCAAGAAACCCGTCGAGCCCTATGTGATCCCGCTGGATGCCGAAGAGATGCAGGCTTACGACCGCCTGCGCGTAGGGGCTGACGCCGCCTGAATGTGCCCCCCAAGCTCGCTCACCACAGGACACCGTGAAATGGCCTATCAGCCCCAGGAAATATTCTTTCGCTCCAACGCCCCGGTAACGGTGGACGAGGACAAGTGCATCGCCGAAAAAGGCTGCACGGTCTGCGTCGACGTGTGCCCGATGGACCTGTTGGCGATCAACCCGGCAACGCAGAAGGCGTACATGGCGTTCGATGAATGCTGGTACTGCATGCCCTGTGAAAAAGATTGCCCCACCGGCGCAGTCAAGGTCGAGATTCCGTACCTGTTGCGCTGAGACCTGCCGCAAACGCCATCCGCCAACCCCGGACGCAGCCCTAGCCACACCCCCTCGTTTCCCACCGCGCCAGACCGTGGCGGAGACGATTCCTTCAACCATGATTCGAGGGGAACTACCCAATGTTATTGCGCGCAACCCTGGCCGGCCTGGTGCTGGCTTGCTTGAGCCTGTCGGCCCAGGCACAAACGATCCGGGTGGCCATCGGCACCCAGGACACCACCATCAACTGTGCCGCGGGCGGCTTGCTGATCCGCGAGCTGGGGCTGCTGGACAAATACCTGCCGCACGACGGCAAGTACAAGGACGCGACCTACGACGTGCAGTGGAAAAACTTCACCAGTGGCGCGCCGCTGACCAATGAAATGGTCGCCGGCAAACTGGACTTTGGCGCAATGGCCGACTTCCCCGGTGCCTTCAACGGCGTAGCGTTCGAGGCGGCGGGCAAGCACAGCCTGTTCATCAGCGTGTTGTCGGGCAACATCAAGGGCAGCGGCAACGGCATTGTGGTGCCGGTCGCTTCCAGCGCCCAGTCCCTGGCGGACCTCAAAGGCAAGACGATTTCCGTGCCGTTCGCCTCCACGGCCCATGGCATGTTGCTGCGTGCTGTCGCGGCCCAGGGCTGGGACCCGCTCAAGGACGTCAACATTATTGCCCAGGCGCCCGAAGTGGCAGGCTCGGCGTTGCAGGCCAACAAGATCGACGCCCATGCCGACTTTGTGCCGTTCGGCGAACTGTTCCCCAACCGTGGTTTCGCCCGCAAGATCTACGACGGCTCGCAATCCAACACCCCGACGTTCCACGGCGCGCTGGTGGACGAAAGTTATGCCAAACAGTACCCGGAAGTGGTCGTCGCCTACCTGCGCGCGAGTATCGAGGCCAATCAGTTGCTGGCCGCAGAGCCGGAGAAGTACAGCGAGCTGATCGAAAAAGTCACCGGCGTCGAAGCCGAGGTCAACTACCTGTTCCATGGCCCGCTGGGCGTGCAGACCCGTGACTTGAGCTGGAAGCCCGAATACCGCCAGGCCGTGGGCACCGCGATCGACACCCTCAAGCTGCTGAAAAAGGCCGACCGTGGCCTAGACCTCAATACCTTTATCGATGACCAGTACATCCGTGCCGCGTTCAAGGCCTCGGGCCTGGACTATGCGGCGCAATTGGGCAACTACGCCCAGGCGCCGTTGAAGGCCAACGACGCCCTGAGCGGCGCGCCGATCACTGACTGGAAGCACGTCGCGCAAATCTGGGTCAAGGGTGAGCCCAAGGTGCGGGATTACGCGTCGGCCGAGGCGGCGTTCACCGCGCTGGACAGCCTGAACAAACAAGGCAAGGCGGTGCGCGCCGTGTATGCCCAGGCCGAAGACAGCGGCATCAAGCTGCTGGCGAGCCAGGCCTGGTTTGCGACCAACCAGCACGGCCAACTCAGTGCGTTCCTGCTCAAGGGCCAGGCGCAGCAATTTGCCCAGGCCCAGGGCGGCAAGGTGTTCAATTTCACCGACGCCGGCGCGCAGGCCGTTGCCGGTCGCTGAGGGAGCGTGTTCATGACAAGCACCCCATGGCGCTGGCTGCCCAAGGCCGCTTCCTTGCTGTTGTGCCTGCTGTTCTGGCAGTTGGCGGCCAGCCAGCACTGGAACCTGTGGCTGGTGACGTTTGCCAATGTGCCCACGCCGGGCTCCGTGCTGCAGGCTGCCCTGGGGCTGGCGGACTCGGGCAAGCTTGTGCGGCACTTGAGCGCAAGCCTGACCCGGGTGTTCGAGGGCTACCTGGCGGCCGCGCTGGTGGGGATCGGCCTGGGCATCGCGATTGGCCGCTGGAAGTGGGCGGAAGACCTGCTGTTGCCGCCGCTGGAGGTGATCCGGCCGATCCCGGCGGTAGCCTGGATCCCGCTGGCGATCCTGATGTTCCCGTCGTCGGAGCTGTCGATGATCTTCATCACCTTCACCGGCGCGCTGTTTCCGGTGCTGCTCAATACGGTGCATGGCGTGGAAGGCGTCGATCCTCGGCTGATCGCCTCGGCGCGCAGCCTGGGGGCAGGGCGCCGGGCGATCCTGCTGGAGGTGATTTTGCCGGGCGCCGCGCCGAGCATCATCACCGGCCTGGCGATTGGCATGGGCACTTCGTGGTTCTGCCTGGTGACAGCGGAAATGATCTCCGGCCAGTACGGTATCGGCTATTACACCTGGGAGTCCTACACCATCCAGAACTATGCCGACATTGTCGTTGGCATGCTGTTGATCGGCGTGCTGGGCATGGGCAGCAGCCTGTTGGTCAAGCGTCTCGGCGCACTGTTCACTCCCTGGCATCGACCACGAGGTAAAGCCTGATGAGTCATCTTGAAGGCCGTGTCGACATACGCGGCTTGTCCATTGTATTGGGCGAACAGCAGCAGGCATTCGAGGCGGTGAAAGCCCTGGATTGCAGGATCGAGCCGGGGCAGTTCGTGTGCATCCTCGGCCCGTCCGGGTGTGGCAAATCGACCTTGCTCGGCGCGCTGGCCGGGCATCTCACGCCAAGCCAGGGCACGCTGGAAATGGATGGCCAGCCGGTTGCCGGGCCGTCCCAGCAACGGGGCATGGTGTTTCAGCAACACACACTGTTCCCTTGGCGTTCGGTACGCGAAAACGTCGCCTTCGGCCTGAAGATGCGCGGCGTAGGCAAGGCCGAGCGCCTGGCCGCCGCCGATGAGATCCTTCACCTGGTGGGCCTGGAAGGTTTTGCCGAGCGCTGGCCCAACCAGCTGTCGGGTGGCATGCAGCAGCGGGTGGAAATTGCCCGGGTGTTGATCAATCGTCCCGGCCTGCTGTTGATGGATGAACCGTTCGGCGCGCTGGATGCCCTGACCCGCATGAAGATGCAGGCCTTGCTGCTGGACATCTGGACGCGCATCCGCACAACTGTTGTGTTTGTTACCCATGACATCGACGAAGCGCTGTTCCTGGCCGACCGCATCCTGGTGATGAGCCCGCGCCCCGGGCGCATCATCGAGGATTTCCAGCTGACTTTCCCAAGGCCGCGCAGCACCGAACTGATGACCTCGCCGGAATTTACCCACCTCAAGCGCCATTGCCTGGAGCTGCTGCACCACGAAGATGGTCGCCAGTTACCACGGCTGAACCCGCTCGGGCTACCCAACGATCACCCAAGACCGCGATTTGCCATATGACCTATGAAACCGAAAACCCCGACATCCAAGCCCTGCGCCCCCGGCTGCAAGCGCCGGATGCCGGCATGCGCCGGATCGCCCTGATTGACCTGGCTGACCTGGAAGACCCCGACGGCCTGGTGTGGCTGGTGGACAGCCTGCGCCACGACCCGGCCACCGACGTGCGCGCCCAGGCTGCCAGCCTGCTGGAGGCGTGGGAAGAAGACGCAGTGGTCGAGGCGCTGTGCCAGGCGCTGACCGACACTGAAGCGACGGTACGTGATGCCGCCGCCCAGAGCTTGAGCGTACTCAAGACGACGCAGGCGGGCCGGCTGTTATTGCCATGGGCCACCCACGCCGACGCGAGCGTGCGCACGGCAATCTTCCGTGCCCTGCGCGAGTTGCGCCTTGAAGCGGCGGCGCCGTCGGCAATGCTGGCGCTGAACGATATCGATGCGGGGGTGCGCCGCGAAGCGGTCGGTGTGCTCGGCTGGCTCAAGCACCTGCCGGCATTGGACGCCCTGGCGAGGTTGGCCAGCAGCGATCCGGACACCGAGGTCCGGCGTGCCGCCACCGGCGCCCTCGGCCTGGCCAGTGATGAGCGGGTACTGCCGGCGCTGTATGAAGCGTTGCAGGACGCCACCTGGCAAGTACGGGAAGAGGCCGCGACCACCTTGGGCAAAGTCGGTAGCACCCGCGCGGGAGACGCCTTGATCACGGCGCTGGCCGATGACTACTGGCAAGTCCGCCTGCGCGCCACCCGCAGCCTTGGGCGCCTGCGGTATGCACCGGCGTTGCCGGCGCTGCTCCTGACGTTGGGCCACAGCATCAGCAACCTGCGCAAGGAAGCCGCCCTGGCGCTGGGCGAGTTGGGCGACCGACAGGCCCTTGGCCCGCTGCGTGACGCGGCCGACGATGGCGACCCGGAAGTACGCAAGGCGGTGCGCATTGCCCTGGCACAACTGCAATGAACAGTGCACCGAACGGCATTGGCCGCGATGATGATGGGCGCTTGAGGCTGGAATGGCGCGACGGCGTGCAATGGATCGACCACGCTCGCCTGCGTCGTGAATGCCCGTGCTCGCAGTGCCGGGCCTTTCGGTTGAGAGGCATGCCGCCGCTGGTGTCGGACCGTGTCCGGGTGCTGGAGGTCCATCCCCAGGGGTATGGCGTGCAGTTGATTTTCAGCGATGGGCACCAGCGGGGGATTTACCCGTGGGCTTATTTGGCGGCAATGGGGCTCCAGACCGGGGCGCCAATCTCCGCTGGTCAGGTGCGCGACTGAGGTTGCAGGTGTGCCGGCAGGCGGCGCAGCGTCCACCACACCGTCAGCATCGCTGCCACGGCGCTGAGGGCGATGCCGATCAACATCGGCGCCGGTGTGTGGTCTGCGAACAGGCCGGCCAGGGACATGGCTACGGCGGCGGTGATCATCTGGATCGCGCCCAACAGCGCCGAGGCCGAACCGGCCACGGCACCGTGATCTTCCAGGGACAACACGCCGGCCGCCGGCAACAGCAAGCCGAGAAAGCCAAAGCCAATAAACAGCAGTGCCATCATTAACGGCAGGCTGTTGCCCCACAGTGTGGTAAGTGCCAGCAAGGTCATGACGGTCGCCACGCCCGCCACCGACCAGCGAATCAACGGCGCGAGGCCGAAGCGTGCACTCAAGCGCGCGGTCAACTGGCTCAGGGCAAAAAACGACGCCGCGTTGAGGGCAAAGCACAGGCTGAATTGCGTTGGCGTGAGCCCGTAGTATTCGATGTAGACGAATGGCGCGCTGCCGATGAACACGAAGAATGTCGCAAGGCCAAAACCGCCCACTACCGACAACCCGGTAAACACCGGATCACGCAGCAACGCGCCGTAGCTGCCGAACGCATTGCCCAGGGTCTTGCCCAGGCGGCGTTCGGCGGGGTGGGTTTCCGGCAATTGCACGGCGGTCATGATCAGGCACAGCACTGCGGCCACACCCAGTACCCAAAACACTTCGCGCCAGCTCCACACTGCAATGATCACGCTGCCGGCCAGCGGTGCGAGAATCGGTGAAATGCTCACCACCAGCATCAGCAACGCCATCAGGCGCGCGGCTTCATGGCCGGTGTACAAGTCACGCACAATCGCCCGTGGAATCACCATCCCGGCGCAGGCGCCAAAGGCCTGCAACGCCCGGAAGCCGATCAGCACCTCGATGGAGGGGGCGAGGGCGCAACCAATGCTGGCCACGATGAAAATCGCCAGGCCGGCATAGATCGGCGGCTTGCGCCCGAACACATCGCTGATCGGGCCGTAGAACAGCTGGCACACACCGATGATCATGAAGAACACCGTCAGGCTCATCTGCACCGCGGCAGGCGAGGCATGCAGGCTGGCGCCGAGTGTCGGCAACGCCGGCAGGTAGCTGTCGATGGCAAACGGGCCGACGGCGGTGATCAACCCCAGCAGCAGGGCGAGGTGGGCGATACTTCGAGACATGGTGGTTCCGGGCGGCGGTAAAAAAGAGGGGCCAGCTTAGTGATCGCCCTCGGCGCATACAAGCCGGTGTTTACAGACTCGCTACAGAGTCACCAGCGGCAGGGTGTCGTGAATAGGCAATTGATACGGGAGATAGACGTAAAGTATTGATTTAACTCAACTAAATATCCATTTAGTCGAGTTGGATATTTCGCGAATTTAAGGCTGGGCGAGGGCGGTCGCTCGGCGCTCACTGATGCGTTCAACCGCCAGCATATGGTCGGTGCCCCATTGGCAAAGCGGCCCCAATGCCTGGGCCAGCGAGCGTCCGAAGGGAGTCAGGGAGTATTCGACCTTTGGCGGTATCTCCTTGTAGTCGATGCGCGCGATGATTTCATCGCGTTCCAGCTCCTTCAATTGCTGGATCAGCACCTTGTCCGTCACGCCGCCAACGGCGCGCCGCAGTTCGCCATAACGGTGAACTTCATGGGCCAGGTGATACAGGACCAACGGTTTCCATTTCCCGCCAATCACCGCCAGGGCGGCGTCGAGCCCGCAGTTAAAGGTGCTGTTTGACATGTTTTTGCCCTCAGGCTGGGTACTTACCAAAAGGTGCATACTATTCAAAACAATAGCGCAGATCTACGCTTGGGCCTCAACATTTGAGGGAAACACTCATGAACAGGCTCAACGGGAAAATCGCCGTCGTCACCGGTGGCAACAGCGGGATCGGCTTGGCCAGCGCCATACGCTTTGCGGCCGAAGGTGCACAGGTCGTTATCGTGGGACGCCGCCAGGATGAACTGGACAAAGCCTTGGTCCTGATCGGGCATGACGCGATCGCGATCCAGGGCGACATTTCAAACCTGCGTGATCTTGAGCGGGTATTCGCGCAGATCAAGGCTGACAAAGGTCGTGTAGATGTGTTGTTCGCCAATGCGGGCCTTGGGGATCTGGAGCCCATTGGTGCGATCACGGAGGAATCGTTTGATCGCACCTTTGGCGTGAACGTGAAAGGCACGTTGTTCACCGTACAGAACGCGTTGCCATTGATGAGCGCCGGTGGCTCGATTGTGCTGACAGGTTCGACGACGGCCTCGATGGGCACCGCAGCGTTCAGCGTCTACAGCGCGTCGAAAGGCGCACTGCGAAACTTCGCAAGAAGCTGGGCGCTGGATCTGCAAGGCACAGGTATTCGCGTGAACGTGCTTTCACCTGGGCCGACAACGACACCAGGTTTGGACAGAGCGCTATCAGGTACCGGCCAGAAGGATGCGATTGTCGATTCGATGGTTACGCGTGTACCGCTGGGTCGTATGGGGCAGCCAGATGAAGTGGCGAATGCGGCATTGTTCCTGGCATCGGATGAGAGCAGCTTTATGACGGGCAGCGAGATGTTCGTGGATGGCGGTTTCGCTCAGGTGTGATCCAGGCTCATCGACCAAATCGAGACAGGCTGGGTTTGGTCGATGAGGAGCGTGGTGCACTGGTTGAAATCTGGCTGGCACTGACCCTGATAACGGGTCATATGATTACGCATAATGTATATTATGTTAAAAGAGGTGCCATGCCAGAAATGTTCATGAGGCTCATAAGGCACTGATTCGACAAACCCGCTTCTGGTGTCCATTCTCCCAACGGGCAATGTCCTTTGTGTTCATGGTGCGTCCTAATGAGGTGGCAGCCAATGAAGCTGGTTCAGTGTCGTTTCTCGTCCGGTCAGCGCGTGCCACTGCTTGTGCAGGATGGTCCAGAGGCGCTCTTGCCCAAGCTGGTACCATTTATCTACGTCCAGCTCAGACTCAGGCACCGTGCATACAACACGGCCGCAGCGCACCTGCGTGCGATCCAGGCCTTCTACACCTATGCCAAACGCCGAGAGCTGGATAACGCAACGTCTCTGGCTCTATCGGATACGCCCAGCGGAACATACCTGTCACGTATTCTCTTCCCTCAAATGCACATCTCAGAAAGGTTGAGGATCAAGACCAGAACAATTTCCGCGAAGCCTGTCGCAGAAGCAGTAGCCCGTGGCGAAGCGGAGATAGGCTTCCAACAATTGAGTGAGCTGATGCACATGGAAGGCATCGATGTGATTGGGCTTATCCCCGATCAGGTTCAGAAAATGACAATGTACTCAGCGGCCATCATCACGGGCAGCGTGCAGCAAGAGGGGGCTGCCGAGCTATTAAAGTTCCTCAGTTCAGAAGCCGCTAGGAGTGCCATGAAGCTCGGCGGATTAACACCTGTTCGATGAGCCTTGCTAGGAGCTGTGTGCTCGCTATTGGACCGCTGCTAGGACTGTAGCTGCTTTATGGTTGGTCATTTGAGGGGGCGATTTTGTTTGCTGACTCAAGCTTATGCCATCGAGTTCTTGAGGGCTTAGCCTCCTAGGCACGATTTATCGGCAGCTCATCTCACTTTTAATCCTATTCCGATGTTTTGCTTAGTACCGGACTTTCATAATTCACCTCAATGAGCGCCCCATCTGAACTCATCGATTGGCGGCAATTCAATGAGGTATAGACATGACTATCTCCAAAAAACATTTGTGTGCCCTGTTGGCAGGTTCGGCTGCAGCGCTAGCCGCACCGTTCATTTACGCGACCGGTATGCAGCCTGAGACCTCTGTGGTGATATTGTATGAGGCCGAAGGTGAAACCAGCATCAACGTCAAGAACACCGACGGCACTCCGGCACTGTTGTATTCGACTATCGAGAATATTCCCGAGGACACCGAGCCCCTGGTAGTGCTGACTCCACCCGTCACCCGTGTTGAGGCCGGTGAAACCCAGCTTGTGCGTTTCCTGCGTCAAGGAGGCGAGCCGGTGACAACCCAGCGACTCAAGCGCGTAATCTTTGAAGGCATCGCTCCAAAACTCAACAGCCAAGGTCGCTCGACTGTCGGTGTCAGCATGCGTCAGAACCTACCTTTGATCGTTCACCCCAAAGGTCTGGAGCCTAACCGTGAGCCTTGGAAGTTGCTGAAATGGGGTATCCATAACGGCAAGCTGGTGGTAATCAACAACAGCGCCTATGTCGTGCGGTTGTCTCAAGAGCTGAAACTCAAGCCTTCGGGCAAGACGGCCTTGCTGCCACGCACCTATGTCCTGCCTGGTGAGACATTGAAGATGGCGTTGGCACCTGAAGCTATCCACTCAAGCTCGGTAACCATCGGCCCTGGCACGGTCTATGGTTTCTCTGTCGATAAGTACGAAGCGCCTATCGATGCCACTACTAGTTACTGAGCACGCGCAATAGTCAACAGCTTTTGCACTCCCCGCCTGTTTCTACCTAGCAGTCCTAAACCATGAAAAAGCCTTTCCTGGCTACCTATAAGGGTGGCCGCTGCAAACTCGTGCCTGAACAAAGCACGCGCCCTTTCCTACCGATCTTTGCGCCCCTTGCGTACGCGATCTGGAACGCACTCTTGCTTACGCCGATTGCCGCCCAGGCGGACATGTTGCAGAGGGCTGGGCAAGCCAGCGGCGATTTCGCAAGGTTCGATATGCAAACCCTTAAAGCACGCGGCATTGACCCCAAACTGGCTGATTATTTTCGCGAGCCCGCGCGGTTTACGGAGGGCGCGCACGTGGCTTCACTGGTGGTTAACGGGGTCAAGCTGGGCAGAGTGGATGCCCGGTTCGACAACCACGGAGAGCTGTATTTTGACGAGGCATTGCTGACCAAGGCCCGTCTGAAGGTTCCCGGTTCGCAGTACGTGCTGAGTTCAAAGGACGCCACCGAAAAACGTTATGACTTTGTGGCAGCGTACCCGCAAACCGAGGTCAGCCTGCACCCGAACAAGGATGAGATTTTTCTAGTGGTCCCGCAGCATGCCTTACAGAGCGATGCGTCCCAGACTACGAACTTCAGCAGTGGTGGCACTGCTGCCCTTTTCAACTATGACGTAATGGCCATGCGTTCGGAATTCGGTTCGCAGTCTAGCGACTACCTGTCGGGCTCGACCGATCTGGGGTTCAACATGAGTAACTGGATCGTTCGCAGTCACCAGCTTTATAGCAAGAGCGACGACAGAGAGAGCTTCGAACATTTATACGCATACGCGCAACGCACATTCACCGAGCAAAAGGCCCTGCTGCAGGTCGGGCAGATCAATATCAACAACCCGCTTTTTTCCGGGGGGGCGATTACCGGCGTGCAGATACTGCCCGAAACGGCGCTACTGGGGTCGGCCCGTTCCGGGGCACGGGTAGAGGGCATCGCCAATACACAATCCACGATAGAAGTACGTCAGGTCGGTGCGTTGATCTACACCACGATAGTGCCGGAAGGACCGTTCAGCCTGAGCGATATACCGTTGCTCAACAGCAACTCCGATCTGGACGTCAAAGTGCGAGACATCACTGGCGCAGAGCGAAACTACGTCGTGTCAGCAGCGTCATTTCGCAACGCTGTTACAGTCCGACCTGGTTACACCTTTTCTGCCGGCAAGATACGCAACCAGGGCGCCAATGATGAGAACCAACCCTGGGTGATTACCGGCACCGGTACCTGGGGCCTGAGTGAAAGCCTGACCGCTACTACCGGGCTGATGGCAGCCCCCGACTATCAATCCACCGGATGGGGCGTGGACACCAACCTCGCAAAGGACACCAGCCTGAGTGTGCGTAACCTCTACTCCCACACAGCCAAGGAAGACGTAAAAGGCACCCAGGCCAGTGTCACCTTGAGCACGCGTTTCACCGAGGCCGTGTCGGGCAGTGTGTCGGCTACCCGGCAGACCACCGGCTATCGAGAACTGTCCGACACCACATTGCGTGCTGATCACGATTGGTACAACCGCCGCTACAAGAGCCAATACAGTGCCTCGCTGGGCTGGTCCAATAGCACGCTGGGCAGCTTCAACGTGTCCATTTCACCCAGCCGTACCTTCAATGGCGACTCTACCAACCGCCTGGTGGGCTCCTGGGGGAAAACGTTCAAACATGCCACTGTGTCTGCCACCGTGGAAACCGCATTAAGCGGCTCGTCCAACAGTCAGGGTGACAGCGACGACGCAATCTACTTCAGCGTCAGCGTGCCCCTGGGCCAGTCCCGTAGCGTGCGCACCTATGCCAGCCGACGCGGCGACAACCAGCGTTTTGGTGCAACGTATTCCGAAACCATCAATGACCAGTTCAATTACCGTCTTAGCACCGAGAGCACTGGCGACCGGGGTGACAACTATTCTACCGCCAACCTCTCGGCCATTCCTCGCTTCACCAGCGTGGACCTGGGTTATGCCCAAGGCCCGGACAGCGAGAACTACAACGCTCGAGTCTCCGGCGGCGCAGTAGCACATCAAGATGGGGTGACCTTCTCGCCATATCCGGTGCAAGACACCTTCGGCATCGTGGACGTCGGCGACCTGTCCGGGGTCAAGGTGTCGACACCTTATGGCCCGGTATGGACTGACTACAAAGGCAAAGCAGTGGTACCACAACTGAGTGCCTATCGAGATAGCCGCGTCGAGGTGCAAACAAAATCGCTGCCGAAACGGATCGACCTACAGAACGGCTTCCAGAGAATTGGCGCCGGCCGTGGTTCGGTGAGTCACCTCGACTTCAAGGTCATCAAGGTTCAACGCATCCTGATTAACGCCTCCGACATAGCAGGACAACCGCTGCCCAAAGGTTCTTCGGTACTTGATGACAAAAACCACTTCCTTACGACGGTCCTGGACAAGGGCGTCATCTTTCTTTCTGACCTGGCCCCTACTGAAGTACTGAGGGTTTCTCTCACTGATGAAAAGTCCTGCCTGCTGAAGATCGACTTCCCCAAGGAGACTGACTATGACGCTTTTTACGATGTTGCACCGGCTGTTTGTCATGCGCCGTAGCACCAGTGCAGATTGCGCGCGATGGCTTGGCACTGCGCTTACCCTGGTTGCCAGTAGTACGTTCGCGGCCGACTGCGAAATGCGTTTGAGCAACCCGGAGGTCGATTACGGCACACTTAACCGGAGCGATATGGATATCCGCGGGAGTGCTCCGATTGCCCTCGGAAACCGGCAACTAAACCTGACGGTGGTCTGTCGCGAAGAAACCCGCTTTGGATTGCGGTTTGAGGGACAAGCGGCGGATTTGAATAGCTACCGGTTTGCCGATAAAGGCCATTTCACAATCACGCTGAGTAACGCAACGCTGGATGGAAATACCGTGCAACTCGCTCAGGCTGGCAGTGCCAGGCCGTTATCGCCAACGGAGCTACTGCGCCCAAATGAAGTGGTGACAACTATGGTTCAAGGTCAGCGGGCTGTTGGCAAAGTTTTTTTGGCTCAGGTTGAAATTCAAACGTATATCAGTGACACAGAGACATATGCGCGCGACATCACCGTACTTGAAGGGCTCGGTAGTTTGACACTGGATACACAATAGAAGATTGCATATCGACTTTTATTTTTAGGCTTGTTCCTAGAGCTTCGCAAACATTATTAATAAGAAAATAGCATTCAGCTGGAATGGAAGCCAGCCACTCTGCCATTGGAGCGGCCTACCTAACTTTTCGTAACGGAGAAATAAAAATGCGTTTCAATCCAAAACTCGCCGCATGGGCCTTCGCCACTACTGCGACAGCCTTTTCTTTGGGTGCACATGCTGCATCGGTTGAGGTAAAAGTAATTGGCACTATTATTCCGAACGCCTGCACTCCGACATTGGCGGGTGGTGGCACTATCGATTACGGCACACGCAGTTCTACTGACTTGAGCGCAAACGACTTTACCCTGTTGCCTGAAAAAAATGTTGCATTCACTATTGTTTGCAATGCACCGACAAAAGTTGCGCTGAAGGCTATAGATAATCGTGCGGGCACACGAGTCCCTGGAGCAGTAAAGAAAATCAGGCCAGCCTTGAATGAAGTCGGCGCCTTTGGTTTGGGCAATGCGTCCGGAAAAAATATTGGTGTTTATGCGATGACCTTAGCCGTAAATGACTTCACTGCTGACGGCGCCAAAGTTGAATCAACCTTCAGCAAAGACTCCGGCACTACATGGCTAAACTCAAGTTCAGGAGGTATTGCAAATGATGGTTCAGTTCTCATGTCATGGTCGGCAACAACTGCTGGCGCTCCAATCGCATTCAAGACTCTGTCAGGTACTTTAAACGTGCAGGCCGCGTTGAATAAAGGTTCTGAACTGGATCTGAGCAGCGATGTGTCTCTGGACGGTTCAGCCACGCTAGAGTTAGTCTATTTGTAATGCAAAATCGGCCCGTAGCGTTTATTCGCTACGGGCTTTTGCCCCACGCTATTTCTCTACTCATTCCCGGGCCTAACAATCTACTTCAGATGGCGACTTAAAATTCCAAATGTATTATCGATTGCGCAACGCCAGATATTATCATGCCCGCGACATACAACATCGGTCGCAGTACCCCCTACGTTTATTATCGTTCCGTCCTCGCTGACACGACTAAGACTCCAATCAGAAATTTGCAAAGCCATATCGCCATAGACAAACAAATGTCGCCTGGTACTGCATACAGGAAATCCGAGGCTGAAGAACCCTTCCTACTCAAGGGCAATGGCGTCTTTACCACGATGCATTTTCCCCGCCGCATCAATCATGATGCTGTCGGCGTGAAATAATCCTAACGCTGCTTTGATGTCTAGCGAGGTAGACCATCTTCCATAATAGAGAAAAACTCCTCGCCGTTCTCCTCGAGCCTCCGCTTTTTTCTGACATCATGATTTTCCTTTTACAGATTTCATGTAGCTGCCGCCAAAAAAACTCACAGGCAATAACTTGTGAGCTTTCTCAAATTCAAGAATAAACCTACGGATATGCGTAAAACTTCACAGGCTACTCTAGTGTCTTCATTATCTTGAACAACCCATTGTTAGAGGTTATTCCTAGTTTGCGAAAAGCTGTGGCTTTCTGCGTGCTGATGGTTTTTATACTACGGTTGAACTTCTCGGCGATTTCCGTGATGGTCATGCCGTCGAGATAACAGCGGATCACCTCCTGCTCACGCGCCGACAGTAAAGCCAATTGCAGCACGTTAGTGTCACTGCTGATTAATTGAGGTGAATTGTCACTTTGCTGGATGCCATCGACTACTTTATAAGAAGCTTCTGCACTTAGGTAAATAGCTCCGGAAGCAACCACCCGGATAGCCTTGGCGAGGCATGTCAGATCCTCATCCTTGCCAATGAATCCGCGCGCTCCAACCCGCAGGGCCAGCGAGACAGTGGCAGGATCGTGGTGAGTTGAGAGCACCAGGATCCGGCAGGCAGGAAAGCGAACCCGCAAAGCGCGAATCAGTGAAACACCATCAAGCTCGTCGCGACCGAGAACGAAGTCCAGCAAAAGCACATCGACGGGCACTGTAGACATGCCGCGCATCAGTTCCCGGCTGTTTTTATATATCCCGACGATCTCTATGCCGGGGGCGTCGCCTAGGTGACTGGCAAGACCTTGGCGAACGACAGCATGGTCGTCGAGTAATGCAACACGTATAGACTTCATGGCGTTCAGACGTCACTCGGTATGGACCAGGTAACTCAAAGACTAAAATGAGAATAGTCAATACTGGCACCTGATCGAGAATTTTTAAGTACAAACACACAGTTCTGGAAAGTCGCACCCAGGCTTTTGTCGTGCACTATCGCGCGACGAGTCTCAGGAAATCAGCCTGCTCCAATGGAGGGGCCAGAGCCAATCCTTGTCCGGCGCTGCAACCTAGACGGTTGAGCATCTCGATGCTGGATGGGTCCTCAATACCCTCGGTCACCAGATTCAAGTTGAAGTAGCGGGCAAGGTTAACGATGCCGGAAATGATCTCGCTCGATTGTGGCGATTGCTCAGCAATTCCAGCTAACTTTCCGTCGACTTTCATCTCATCGAAGGGTATGTGCGTCAACAGAGCGAGCGTTGCGGCGCCGGCACCGAAGTCTCCGAGCGAAATCAGAAAACCTTTCGCTCGGAGTGCCATGATGGACGCTGACAACACCAGTTCGTTTCCAGGGGTGATTTGCTCAGTCAGCTCGATCTTCAATCGCCGGGCAGGCAAACCGGCCTTGTGCATCTTGATTGCCAACCGGGTAGCCAGTCCGGTGGCACACAGCGTGCGGGCCGAGGCATTTATAGCGATGGGAATATCTATACCCAGACGATCGAGCGTACCGAGGACTTCAATCACCGCTCTCTCTACATGACTGAACAGCAAGAGGCCTAACCCTAACTGGTCGACCATCGGGATCAGGATCAACGGGGGGATGTCGCCGTGGATTGGGTGTTGCCAGCGTATCAGCGCTTCGGCACCGATCACTTGACGACTGGCCAAGTTATATTGCGGCTGCAGCACCACACGCAGATTTTCACCCGACGTTATCACTGACACGACCTCGTCTTCGCTGATCAACAACTCAAATCTGTCAGATTGCGACAGCTGCGGTAGCAAGTGTTCGGCAGTAGCAAGCTTTTCGAGTACTTGTAGAAGCTGAGTGGGATGATTCTCGGCAACGATCTCAACCCGTATGCCCGATGCTCTGGCGAGTCGGGCATACGAGGCCAAGGCTATACTGGAAATACCTTTGACGATATCCGTACGGCCCTGCTCGATGGCAGCGGCCGACGAAGTCGCATCATCAAGCGCACAGGCCTTTATGGTCCAGACAATATGGGGAGCTCTGCGTACCCGGCCGTAGGCGTTAAGTTCACCGACCCAACACGGTAGCATCAGACTGTCGACATGATCAGCATGAATCTCGGCCATAACGATGTCCATAGGTTGCTTACGCAGGCGCAGCCTGCTCAGCGACTCAACGTGCTCGATATGGAAAAGACCACTACCGTTCAGGCGCTCTGTCATGCGTAACACATATTGTTCATCGTGGCTTAATACGACCAGATTGACTCGGGGGGGAGGCGTTAGAGTAAGGGGCGAGTTTTTCAACTTGACGATCGCTTCATGAGTGTACTGACAACTCATTTAAACAACGCCCGATCATTTCAGACTATAAGACTGCTCTTAAAAATAATGTGAGATGACAACTCTTATTCTTATCTCGCTCGTGGCGCGCGAGCAGTACAGTATAATTGACGGCCGCTCATGCCAACGGTAGGGTTTCGATCAAAAGCGTGAGGTCATTCACTGCTTTCCAGGAGGCATGGCCGTGAGAAAAAATGCAGAAAAATCCGACAGGTCGGCTGTTATCTTCAATATTGACTTTTTCCAAGCGAAGTACCAGGTGAAAGCACCATGAAGCGGAGAGCGGCGTTTTGGCCAGCGATTTTATTGGTCTGGTTACCGTCAGTTTTCTCCCATCCTCTGGATCTCACCCCTGAAGAACGCGCCTGGATTGCTGCAAACCCGGTCGTCCATGTGGCGGTCGAGCCTAACTGGAAGCCGATACAATATGTGGAGGACGGTCAGCTCATGGGACTGGCCACCGAGTACATAGACTTCATCGAACACAGCACAGGCCTTCGATTTGAGCCTGTGCCCGATTCGGGTCTCGGTCGGAGTAGGATAGAGAAGTTTCAGCGGGGCGAAGTAGATGTTCTTCCCGGGATCACGCCGATGTTTGCGCAGCAATCGATTATCGACGCAGCCCTCTTCACCAACACCTATTATACGGGCGCAACAATAGTTGTAACACGTAAAAACAGTCAGGCGGTGTTCGATCTACATCGACTAGACGGGCATATTGTTGCCGTCAAGAAGGGCAGCTCATATGAGAGCGCAATCAGAGCACTCTACCCAGCTGTCAAAATCCTTGGGACGAAAACGTCCGAAGATTCGCTTACTGCAGTCATTGACAAGCAGGCTGATGCGGCGCTAGACGTTGCACCTGTGCTGCTGCCTTTTTTACGTAGCAAATATGATGAGGAACTGTATGTATCCGGTGGGATAGCCCGTTTGCCAATGGAACTTTCCATGGCTGTACGACGTGATCTGCCCATCTTACGTGACATTATAGACAAGGTGCTAGCATCTCTGACCGCGGAGCAAATCGATGCGATGGTCCAGAACGAGCTCGAGTCGGCCAACAACTATGGCAGGCCGTCGCTAGACGTACTATTGCGCTATTACGGCCTCCAAATGGCACTGGTCTTGACTGGACTATTGTTGATCGCAGGATTTGCGGTTCACGCTAGGCAGCAACGGCGACTGGCCATGCGAAGCGAGAAAGAGAAAACTATGTTTCTGGCCGTCCTCAGCCATGAGATTCGCTCGCCGATGAATGCCATCCTCGCCTCCATGGAGTTGCTGATGCAGCGTCCCGAGCTGCCAGAAGAGTCTCTTCGTTTACTGGCGGTTGCTTCCAGCGGTGCGGAGAACTTGTTGTATTTGTTGGATGACGTTCTGGACATTTCCAAGCTCGAGGCCGGACGGCTTCAACTGGATCTGGGGCCCGTCGATATCATGGAGCTGACCCGCTCAGTTGTGGATTTGCTGGCGCTGAAAGCGAAGAACGGAGTTGAGCTTGAGCTGATACAAGAACACCCCATTGAACCCCATCTGATGCTGGATAGGTTTCGCGTTGAACAGGTGTTGCATAACCTCATCTCAAATGCGATCAAGTTCACGCCTGAAGGTGGCGTGACGATCAGTATACGGTTGGATCCCAGCCCTCCCCCGCTAAACCGGCATCAATTACAAATCCGCATAGTGGATACAGGTATCGGAATAGACGCCGACTCTCTTCAACGGCTTTTTCAACCATACACCCAAGCAAGCACGAATACTGCGCGCAAGTTTGGTGGCACCGGGCTTGGCTTGACCATCTGCAGGCAACTATTGGAATTGATGGGTGGTTCTATAGATCTCGAGAGCGAGCCTGGTAAAGGCTCTATCGCCTCAGTGCGGCTACCCTGTGATATTTACGTTCCGCCGCTCCACCTACAAGAACAGGGCCTATCCAGACAACAATTTGATGTGCCAGCGACGGAGCGTGTACTCAGGGTCTTGCTGGTAGAGGATATGCCTGCGAATCAAGCCGTCCTCCACGCCCAGCTCGAAGTCTTGGGCTACAGCCCGACACTCGCACCCGATGGGGAACAAGCCTTGTTTGCACTTGAGCAAAACACGTTTGACATTGTGTTATTAGACTGTGATCTCCCGAGCATTTCCGGTTATGAGGTGGCCCGCCAGTGGCGAGCCATAGAGTCGTCGCTCGCCCTTGTACCTACGCCAATCATGGCGATCTCCGCATCGACCGATGATGAACACACCACCACCTGCTTCGAAGCAGGCATGGACGGCGTACTGAAAAAACCCATCAAGCTGGGCAAGTTAAGAGATGCACTTCAACTCTGGACAGATTTGCCACTGGCACATATTGATGATGAGGCCGCATTCGTTACAGATGAACGAACAGCTTTCGCGCACCTTTGGAGCGACGTGCATGCGTTACGGGCCGCAGTTGAAATGGCTGACATGGAAGACGCGACTCATTACGCGCATCGATTGTTTGGTGCCTTCGCGATATTGAAACAACCCGATATGGCATCGTTGGCGAAATCAATGGAGGCCCGCCTCAAGGTCGGGGCCTTTAGCTCTGTACAGACGGATCTTCTCACATTGGAGCAGCTACTGGGGCAATATGCGTCATCCACAGGATCAGACAGAATTTCACCATGAGGGGATGATTGAACGCCTTTTAATCCCATTCCGATAGTCTGCACTCTGCACGACTACGTACAGTATTTGGCATCAATATATTTCTATGGGCAGATACGATGCCATCGAGTCCGATGCAGACGGAGCATTACAAAACTTTGCCTCAGGTGCTGATTGTAGGAGCAGTTGACGTTATCGGCTACAGCCCATCTTTCACCTACGAGGCGCAGTTCGTAGCGAACTTGAGTGCAGCTGCAATTCTACTGGCCACGCGACGGTTTGACGTCGTGCTGAACAGTATCTCGGCGGAGCGTACCGAGGGGCTAGCATTGCCGTCATTGCTGCTGGATCTTAGGCGGCAATGCATATTGTCGAATTTGCCTGTTGTCATATGGTACAACGCACAGGAGCAGAATTCCCTGGAATGGCATGCACGAGTAGCCGGACGTGCGGGTGTAAAAGTCCTGCTCTTCGACTTGGCTAGTGCAAATATCGATATGAATGTCGCCTGCGCGCTCTTGGAGAGCACTCATGTCGGGCCAGGCCAGCACAGCAAAAATCAAGCGCCCAGCGCAGTTGAGCTGATGCGCGCCCTGATGGCCAATATCGACCTCAGAATAGTGCTGCAACCACAACTCAACCTGCAAACCGGCGAGATCGTAGGTGCCGAAGCGCTGGCGCGTTGGAACCATGTATCCAAAGGTAATATTGCGCCGGCAACCTTTGTGCCGTTGGCCCGCCAAGCCGGTGTGGAGCTACTGCTCTTCCACACAGTGCTGACTAGAGTGATTGCGCTGTTGAGCGATCTGCACCGTCAAGGTATTGCGGTGCCGATAGCGGTAAATGCATCAGCCTCGATATTATCCACGACTGGGATTGGTCAATCACTCGCGCGAAGGCTTCGAGAAGCAGACGTGCCCACTTCACTGCTGACGATCGAATTGACGGAAGATGTGCCAGTTCATGATTGGCTTGCCTTGTCGATGGAGTTGGGTTCTCTGCGCATGTGGGGCTTTCCGATTGCAATGGACGATTTTGGGTGTGGCTTTGCTTCGATAGACCTGTTGACTCAAATGCCATTTTCCAAACTCAAAATTGATGGCCGCTTCGTACAAGGTATGGCCGATGACTGCGGCTGTTGTGCGGCAGTCTGCGCGGCGATTTCGATAGGCCAGGCCATGGACCTGGATGTCATCGCCGAAGGGATTGAATCTTCGTCGCAGGTTGAGGCGTTGCTCAAGTACGGGTACCGCACGGGACAGGGCTTTGCCTTGTCGTTACCTCTGGAGGTGGACGAATTCATACGCGCGCTCGCCACCGGAGCCTGAGAGCTATTACGGCGACGACGTATTCGAGCAACTGCGCCTGACGCTCGAAGAGTGGCAGATCAGTGTCTCGCTACTACCCGCCGGTCGTACCCTTCCCTGTACACCGCAAGCCACCAGTCATCCCGGTATCGGCTCCAAAGCCCGGCAGTAATCCGCGAATCAGGCTGGGCAAGTAGGCTCACCATGGTTGAGGCCCTGGAGCAGGCGTTGGCTGTACAGGCTCGCCTTGCCATCGCGCCAGGTCAGGGTTAATACATATAGCGTGTCGAAATCATCACGCCTCCAATCCTCGGCGATCATCCCCTCCTCACCAAGGGCCTTGCCTGCTACGGCATTGATCAGTTCCGGGAGATAACCACGAGACCAGGCGGTGTAGACCGTCGCGTTGTGATATTTCTTGCGCAGTAGCTCGTCCGCCAGTTCGTCAGTGTCGTTTGCCCCAAAGTCGATATTTACCGACAGGCCAAGGCGGATGGCGCTGGGGCCGATAGTCATCAGCGGGCGAATATAGCTATAGCGTTGGTCCTGACGCCCCTCCTTAACATATCGCGAGGGGTTGGCAGCGAACACGTAGTCGGCTTTGCCGAAACGCTCAGGCAGCATTATAGCGAGGTCCAGGGCGCGATTGAGCCCTTGGCAGTTCAGCTGCCCCAATCCCTCGCTGGGTTTTTCGGCGTGGCGCACGAATACCAGAGTCTGGGTGCCGTCCGTCGGTTTGACCTGACGTTCACTCCCCACTAGGGATGGCTGCACGGTTATGGCGGCAAGTCCCAGGATCGGCACCACGTGACGAAGGGACAGAAAGACAGATTTAAGGCGGGGAGGTAATTTATCCAACTTGAATATCGCTTGATGTTTAATAAGACAACATACTTAAGCAAAGACCATCATAGGGTTCTATAGGACTACACCTAAATTATTCAGCTTGCTGCTTTGAACCAATGGCGACGAATAAACAAATCAGCGCGCACTCTGCTTAGGTGGAGCTAGTACTGCCATGTCGGCGCGGAACGCACAGGAATCAACGGCTCATCAAAACCGGTATAAGGTGTTCCGATAGGAACTGCCCCGCCCTCCTCATCCATAAGTCGACTATTACGCATCGGATGCCAGAGAGTAGGTTTTAATGCTGCCTTTAAGTGTCAACTGTGGCTGTAACTGTCATCGTCGCAATGCAGTACCGCCGCTATAGGAAATTCAATAGTAGTTACGACATGTAGTATGACCAAGAAATCTGCATTTCCAATGCGGCGGGCGAATGCTCTGCTGTACAACGTACCGAACGAAAAGTTTGGCTCCAGGTACGTGGAATCTTTCGTTGCTGCAATGAGCTGGATTCAATAGGAGGCGGAGAAAAGTTGGTGTGTGCCAATGAGCAGTACTACCTGCTAAGAACTGGAGCGCCTACCTCATTGGAGCGCATCGACGCGGAGACTTTTATCAACGCCGCTATAAGCTGTGGAATACATGGTGAAATGAACCTGAACTTATCGCCCGTCGCAAGATTAGTGTAATCAGCAACCTGGAGTAAGTTCGGAATGAACGGTCGCACCATCTACCTTTTCATGTGGGGATATCAAGGCGCTTGACTCGCATCTAACCGGAGTCAGCACAGGGATACTCCTGATCAGGAGCGACAATTGTAAACCTGTGAGTCAATTTTGCGCAGGGCTGTTTATTCCATGCATCACTGTGGCGAGGGAGCTTGCTCCCTCACCACAGATTATCGCTGGACAACTTCCCTGGGTTAGAAGCGGAAGGTAAAGCCCGCGTTGATCCCGTTGTTGTTACCGCGGTTGGACAGCAAACCGCTGTAGCTCAACGACACCAGCGTGTCCTGGGTCAGGGCCATTTCCGCACTGGCCTTGATGATCGCACCGTCGCGAGCCACCGGCACACTATTGACCGCAAAGGCGTTGTCGCTACCAGTGAATTTCAGCGAAGCCTCACGATCGGTATCACCGAACTGATGTGCCCAGCCCAACTCGCCACGCAAGGTCACCGCCGACGTGCTGCTGACCGGCAGTTGGGTGTGAGCCCTCAGACCCAGGGTGGAGAGCGTTGCATCCTGGCTTTGCTTGCTGGCATGCAGGGCCGCGGCGCCACCTTTCTCCTTGAACGAATCGCTCTGGTAGTTCAGGTAGGTCAGGTTGGCAAAGGGTTCGAACGCGGCCCACTGGGTATAACCGATCTCGGCGAACACTTGATCGGTGCGTGCGCTGTAGTCGGCTCGTTCATGGTCCGACTGGCTGGCGTAAACCACGCGCCGTGAGGTGTCCAGACGGTGCCAGGTGGTGGCACCGCCCAAGTGCAGGGCAATCGCATCGAAACGTTTGCCGCTGTAGATCGACAGGTGATAGTTGTCGCTGTCCGCCGAGGCCGACGACTCGCCATTGAGGTGGCTCTGGGTGTAGCCGG
The DNA here is from genome assembly GCF_013385455.1 of Pseudomonas sp. G1002. Classification (NCBI taxonomy): domain Bacteria; kingdom Pseudomonadati; phylum Pseudomonadota; class Gammaproteobacteria; order Pseudomonadales; family Pseudomonadaceae; genus Pseudomonas; species Pseudomonas sp. G1002. The sequence goes on along the minus strand of NZ_JACAPY010000035.1, from coordinate 58,045 downwards.
TGGCCGCACCCACGCGCCAGCCATCGCCTACATCCGTGTCCAGACCCAATAGCACGCCGCTGGTGGACGACGAATAGCCACTGGCATTGTTGTCACCGCTGACGTTATCGCGACCGCCCAGCAGTTGCACCCAGCCGCCGTTGTCGGTGGCCAGGATCTGCGCGCTGGAGTCCTGCGCCTGAGCCTGTTGCAGGCGGCCGTTGACGGCTTCGCGAATGTAACGGCTGTCGGCCATTTGCGCCGCCGCCACATCCGATTGCAGTTGCCCCGACAGTTGTTTGAACGCCTCCCGCGCCTGGGCTGCCGAGTCGGAAGCCAGCAGGCTTTCATACACCGGGCTGCCGGCGCCCAATGTTTCGGCCACTGTCGCCACTGCATGTTCATTACGCGTTTGCGCGACGCTGGCGAAGGTCGTCTGGTTGCGTGCTACCGCCAGGGTCAGTTGGTTCGGTTGGTAATTGAGCTGGGTACCGATGAACAGGTAATTGGGCGAGATCGCCGAAAACTGGCCATTGATGCCTTGGCTGGCGCTGAGGATGTTGAACTGCTGGCCCAGCAAGCTACGTGTCTCGGTGAAGGTCAACAGGTTGGGACTGTTTTCCAGGGACACCGTCACCGCACCACCGTTGAGTGTGGCGACACCGCTGCTCTGGATCTGGTCGCTCCGGCCATTGGGGCCCACTTCCACGGCGTACACCGAGCCCGGGTTGAACGTCACATAGCCGGTGTGCAGCGTGCCGATCGAATGACCTGGCGCCACACGGCCGCCAGTATTGACGGTCAAGGCCCCCACCGTACCGTTGCCGGCCAGTGTGCCGCCCAGGGTGGTTGTCACGCCGTTGTCCGCGTTCACGGTGCCTACGGCGCTGCCATCCACGGTCACGCCAGAGGTCAGCGAGCCATTGACCGACAGCTTGCCGCCGCGTACCCAGGTGCTGCCCGAATAGGTGTTCTGGCCTTCCAGCACCAGTTCACCGTCCCCCGACTTGGCCAGGCTACCGACATAGGTCGTGCCGGTGAGCAGGTCCTTGGCACGCGCCAGCATAGCCAACTCCCGCGCGTTGCCGATTTCATATTGGAACTGATCGTCAGCCGAGGCATTGGCCGGCAGGCCGTTGAGCCAGCCTTTTTGCTGTTTGGTGGCCGCCCAGGTTGCCTGCTCGGCAGCGTCTTCTAGCCGACGGGCGCGGATCGCCTCATCGGAAATCGGGTTAGCCCAGATGTCACGAGTACCGGTGGGTAAGGCCACCGCCACCGAATCGAGGAACTGCCCCGGCCCCTGCATGGCTTTTTGCAGGTTGGGCAAGCCCCAGCCACTGACCACTCCCGGTACCTGCGGCGTACCCCGCGCAGCGTCGTGCACCGGTTGCAGTTTGCCGTAGGTGCGGCCGCCGTACAGGGTACCCACGGGCGTGTCCAGACCGTCCGGCGCTTGCAGGCTGGAGGTGGTCAGCAACACATCGCGGGCCTGACTGGCGGTCATGTAAGGGAAGCGCTGAATCACCAGCGCCAACGCCCCGGAGACGCTCGGCGCGGCGGCCGAGGTGCCGTTGGCATTTGGGATAATTTCGCCTTCCGGCCCCGTGGATGGAATCCCCGAAACGCCCATCACACACCACCACTTCGACGTGCCGCAACGGTTGTAGACCTGAGCGCTGGTCTCGTCGTAACCGGTGATCGAAAGGAATTTGGTTTCGATATCGGGTTTGAAAAACGGCAGGTTGGCGTTGGTATCCGGGTTGGCCCCGTGGCTGTCGTTACCCGCAGAAATGATCTGAATGAACGTGTTTTGCCGTGCTGCGTCGGCCATCGCGTCCATCCAGGTTTTTTGCCCGGCGTGGGCCTTGTCCCAAAACGGGCGATAAGCGGCGGTCATGTCGCGCAAGTTGTCCGCCGCGCTGTCGCCGACATTGCCGAAGTGGTTCTCTACATCGTTGCGCGAGTTTTGCCCCCAACTCTGGTTGACGATCGACACATTCTTTGCGGCCAGGGCGTTGTAGCTGGCCATGAAGGCGTTGTAGTCGAGGTCATTGGAGCCTTGGTACCGATCGTTGTCGCTGCCACCTGTGTTGGCGACAAAGATATTCGCATCGAAGGCAATGCCGTGCATACCGGTGCCATTGCGGCTGGCCCCAAGCACGCCGGACATTTCCGTACCGTGGCCATCGTTGAACGCCGGGTCATATTCTCCTGAGATATTGAAATGTTCACCCTGCTGGAACTCGCCGCTGGGCACTTCAAGACGGTAGCGCGGATGGGTAGCGTAGTACTCGCCGGTAGAAGTCACCGTCTGCACCCGGTCCTGGCCCTGGGCATTCTTGCCCTGGAACTCAAAATGCTCGGCGAGGACCCCCGAGTCGAGCACGCCGACATTCACGCCCTTACCGGTGATGCCCAAGGCATAAGCATAGTATGCATTGGTGCGGTCCAGGCCAGAGTTAACCTGGGCTTCCGGAGTCTTCCAGGTTTGTGCGTTGGCGCTCCAGTCACGTGTAGCACCCGCCCAGGATTGACCTGCATTCAGTTGCCCGTTGAGGTTGCTGCTGACGCCCGGTTCTACATAGACATAGGGCTTGGCGGCGGGCAAATTGGAGATGATTGCCTTGGAAAAATCGAGAATATCGGTGGTGTAACGGCCGTTGTTGCTGAACAACCGGCTGCGGTATTTGTCCAGAGGCGAGTCGTAGTCCAACGGCCGCTTGGTATCACCAAGCATGGCGCTGATGGTCAGGTTTTCTGGTTGCAGTTCGTAGTTCTGCTTGAGGGCCGAGTCAAACTTGCCGGACTGGGCGGCAAAATCCTTGGCCGCTAAATCGACGATCTCCGCGTCTTTAAACCGCAGCCCCTTATATACGTCGGTTTTGGGGCCAAACGAGGCAACGGCTTTCCTGAACGCAGCTTCAAGCACCTGAGACGTATAGGGATTATTGGCTGCTGGCGCTTCTTGCGCAAAAGCCACGCCTGCCTCGCTCATCAACAAGGTAACAGCCCAAGTGATGGGTGTGAGCCTCCATTGTCGTGCTGTGAGTAGATGTTTTTTTATACGACTTGAATCATGATCTGAAATACTCATTATGCTCCCCTCGAACATGTAATTATTTCTAAATGCGTGTCATCGGTTTTTTATTTTTTATAGGCAGAAAGCAACTTGATCATTTCGGGATTCGAGCTCCGCATTAATATATTTATCACAGGCCAGCACTGCGACTTTTTTGTGCGGACAACCAAGAAGCAGGGCGCCACTTGGTAACTTCAATAGCGTTTTTATCGCTGCAACAGGGTTTGGCTTTAAATAAAATTCTGTGGTTATAATTCCCTCATCAAAGTGGTGCAGTAGGCCTTCTCAAGACAATACCGTGATACAAGTCGTTAAATATTTAGGAATAGTCTGAAAAACGAAAAGCGAACGGATATTAGGGAGAGTACCTCAGCCGAAACCCTCTTCTTATTTGCAGTAAGAGCTGCCCTTCGAGGAACAGATTTAGGTCAACCTTGAACAGCTACACTTTAGCCTTGCTGCCCACAGGACGGCAAAATACCGGGACTTCCAGCCAAAAGTTTTCACGCACGTAGTCCACGCTTGCACTCATCCCCCCATCGAAGATCGCTGACTCCCTCACCCCGGTATCCGTTTTTTGGCTAGCTGCTAAGTAGCATCCAAGATCCCGGCGTCACCAAAAAACGATGTGACTCCGGAAAATGGTTGCCAGCAAGGGACACCTTGCCCCCCGAATCACGATTCCAGTACGACAAGAAATGCCAACACGTGCGGATACGGGAAATTGATCGCGGCGTTACCGATGATCTAGTGCTCACGTGTAACCCGCGGCACGAGGCTAACGCGGGCCTCGGAAAACTCGGTCTATGAACATCAATCGATGAACAGTTGCGATCATTTGAGGCGTACTGAATCAGTATTATTGAGCTACTGATCTGCTTATGAACATCTGACATCGCCCACTTGTTAAATGACGTATAGCGCCCGGGATTTGCTTGAGCAGGAAATGCGCTCGAGTGGCTAACGCACCTTGCCCTTTCAGATCAAACCGACCGGCCATGTACTTGGGGACAGTCAGTGCCAGCGCGACGACAGCCAACACCAGCGGTAAAAGCGAAACCCACAGCACTGTATTCCAGCCATAAGCCGACAGCAGCCCACTCGACGAAAAAGACCCGACCGCCATCACGCCGAACACGATGAAATCGTTGAGCGATTGAACGCGTGCTTTCTCTTCATGCCGATGGCATTTCCAGCACCAGTGCGGACGCGCCCAGCAATCCAAAATCCCACCAAGCCCCAGCAGGATCAGCGACCCGTCGAATTGCAGTCCCAGATTGGCCGAGGCATTGCTAATGCCTGCAGAGGTGCATGGCCAATTCCGAGCGGACACCCTCTTCCAAGCTCTTCAGCCGTCGGCATCGGCAGTCTGTTGGGGCAGTGTTGAGATCATGGTTCTTCATGGGTGTCGAGTACCTACAGCAAGGTCGTCATCACGGGTCAATGCGCGCAGCGGCGTGCTCACCTGCGATGCTCAATACCATGCGGAATTTGACGTCGCCGGACTTCATCCGTTGGTAGGCTTCATTGGCCTGTTCGAAGGGCATCACTTCGATCCTCGGGCGTACGTCAGCCAGCACGCTGAAATCCAGGGTCCTTTCGTTTTCGTAGGGCGAGCCGGTGATCGAACCCAGCAGGCTGCGCTCACCCACGACCAGGTGGCCGGTCGACACCGGCAACGGATCTTTGCCCGCTCCAAGCAGAACAAGACGGCCTTGTGGTGCGAGCCCGGCCATGAGCGCCGATACGGTAGCAGGGGCGCTGATCGTACTCACGATGGCCTGAGCGCCGCCCATTTCCTTGAGCTTCGTCGCCGCGTCTTCTTCATGGGTGTCGATGTAGACATGTGCTCCGAGGTTCAATGCGTCGTCGGCGATATCAGTGCCGCGCCCGATGGCAACCACGCGAAACCCCATCCGGCGCGCGTACTGCAGGGCCATATGCCCCAGGCCGCCAATACCAAAGATGGCAACCGTATCGCCCGCCTGCGCACCGCACTTCTTCAACGCATTGAACGTGGCGATGCCGGCGCAAAGCAACGGCGCGGCTTCCTCGGCAAGGAGTTCGTCAGGAATCGATACCAACCCGGAGGCTCGCGCCAGCATCATTTCGGCATAACCACCGTCGCAAGTAGCGCCGACAAAGGGCTGGTGTTGGCACAGCTGAAAGTGCCCCTGGCGGCACGGTACACATTCGCCGCAAGGCCCGCCCAGGCGGCCCACGCCCACACGCTGGCCGACTTTCCAGAGCGATGGAACGTGCTCGCCCAGCGCGGCGATGCGGCCGACCACTTCATGACCCGGCACACGCGGCGGCTGCAGTGCAGGGTCTGCCCCTTCGATGTCGCCAATATCGGCACCACAGATGCCGCAGGCCTCCACGGCAATCAGCACCTGCCCACTACCAGGGGCAGTTGTTGGACGGTTAACCAGCTCCAGAAAGCCCGGTCGGGTGACTTGCATGGCACGGTATGTAGCGTTCATAGCCCTCGGCTCCTGAAAAGATAAAAAAATGGAAAAGTGTCAGGCCGAAACAACAACGAGTGCCGTCTTGCCTTGCGATCTCAGGTCAACGCTTCGATGGATTCAACGCAGCCGCACTGGCATGTTCAGTCAACGCCTTCACGCCCAGGCCGGCGGCCTCGACGGCCCCGGCCAAATAGCCGGAAAACTGCGGCGACCACTCGCTGGCGATGCCTGTCAGGCATCCCTGCCAGGGTCCCGAAGTTGCCTTGGCCGAGGGCGCTCGGGCATGCTGGGCCGCGGCATTTACATCGACTGCAGTGGCCGTAAGCGGGTCTTGCGCCCAGTCCTTGATGGCTTCGGCCTTGAGCGTCGCCGCCAGAGGGCCAAACATCCGGACCAGTTGCGCACGGCAGTGCGTGCGCAATACCTCGTCGGAGACCGTGCTGCGTACACGCGCCGGCACGCCCAGGAAGCCAAACAGCGCTGCGCTGCCACCCGGCATGGAGGCGTCATGGATTTCACCCAGTGGCCCACGTGCACTGCGGCCTTCACCGGACAACCCCTGCTCCCGCCAGAACGGTGTGTCATAGATGGCGACGTACTTGGCTTGAGGTGCCATCCACGTCGCCGTTTCACGCCACTGCAGGGCCAGCGATGCAGGCAAGGCCGGTTCGAATGCGATGGTGCTTTCGACCAGTCGAGGCGGCAGCGCCAGCAAGACATGCTCGGCCTGCCAGGCACTGACATGGCCTGCGGCGTTTTCGCTCTCAAGCTCGATACAGCCGTGGTGTTTGCGAAGTCGGCGCACCGTGTGGCCGGTGATGATGTTTGCCGGGGCGAGCTTATCTCGCAGGGCTTCGGTCAAGCGCCCCATGCCACCGGCCAGGCGCATGGACGCGGGCGAGTTCACGTAGCCACGCATGCGCACAGCAGGCTCCTCGGGTGAGCGCTCCACCATCATGTCGCCCTCCTCGAACTGCTCAAACCGCTCCAGGCCCAAGGCCTCCACCAGCCGGCCAAGCTCGTGTTGGTAGCCAGGCCAGAACCAGGTAGGGCCCAGGTCGAAGCGGTCGATGCCGTCGGTGTTCGCTGCAATGTGGGTAACGGCCTGGCCGGTGGCGTCGATGGACGCAATACGACCGCCGAGGACTTCCCTCCCCTCCAGCAACACATAATCCGTAATGCCTTGGCGCTCCAGCAGGTAGGCGGCGTACAGACCGCTCAAACCGGCGCCAACGATAGCAATGCGTACCGTGTGCATGCTCATTCCTCTGCCGCCACATCGGCCAGGTGGCCCGTTTTGAGGTACAGGGTGGCGCCTTGGTCGCCAGCGTAGAGGTTCGCAGACTCACCAGCAGGCAGGCGCACCCAACTGCCGCACTCGTATGCCTTTCCATCCAGCGTCACGTTGCCCGCCAGCACCAGCAGTTCAGCGCCATCAGGCCGCGTCTCGAAAATCGCGTCATGCGGTGCCAGACGTTGCAGACAGACCTGCTCCGTTTCATCACGGAACAGCGTGCAAACCTCGCGCCGGCCCTCCCGACGCCACGCGGCAGGGTCACGGGTATCAATGCGCACATGGCGCTGCTCGCGTCCCTGCATCTGCTGAAGCTTGACGAAAATGACAGCGCCCCCGGCGCTGGAGGGTTGATGGCTGGACCCGGGGGGATTGCGCAAATACCAGCCTGCCGGGTAGTCCCCACTCCCGTCGGAGAAGGTCCCCGACAACACGAGAATCTCCTCTCCCCCGGGATGGAGGTGGCGAGGGAAACGGGAGTCAGGGGCATACCGCACAAGGCTGGTGGCACGGGCTTGTTCCGCGCCCACGCGATCCAGCATCACGCGCTCGACGCCATCCTGGGGCGAAGCCACCCATTGGCACTGCTGGGACGCCACGATGGCGCGGCGAGTGAAATCGGCATTGATCAGCATGAGGGTTATCCAAGCGGGGACAAAGACACCGGCCAACCCGTCCGTGGGTGGTCGGTGCTTATTGATAGGGCTTACTGACTGGGCAGCTGTTGATAGGCCTCGACGACGCGTGCCGAGTACGTCAGCGTAGCACCCGCGTTCAGGGCAATCGCCACACCGAGGGCTTCGGTGATTTCTTCAAGCGTGGCACCGTGCTCCACCGCCTTCTTGGTGTGAACGGAAATACACCCGTCGCAGCGCGTGGTCACAGCCACCGCCAATGCGATCAGCTCGTGGATCTTCGGCTCCAGATGCCCCGTCTTGACCGCCGAATTGTCGATCATCATCAGCCCACGCATTACGTCGGGGCTTTGTTTGGCGTAGTCGCCCACGCGCTCCATCAAGGAGTCGCGGTAGCCATTCCAGTCTTGCATCATGGTCTTTCTCCAAAAACAGATTGAAGCCAGGTGTGGGGGCACGCCTGGCAAAGAACTCAGTGCGTCAGCGGCGCAGGTCAGTTACGGCCAGCCATGACACCGCCATCGACGTCCCAGACGGCGCCAGTAACCCAGCCCGCCTTATCCGAGAGGAGGAAGGCAACCACTTCGGCGACATCCTGAGGCGTGCCCACACGGCCAATCGGGTGGAAGCTGTTGAAGCCTTGCAGCGCACTGTGCACTTCGGCTTTTGGAATGAAGCCTTCGTAGATAGGGGTCTGCACCACGGCAGGCGACACCGCGTTGACACGGATGTTCTTGCTGCCCAGTTCCATCGCCAGGTGCTGGGTCAGCGAGTGCAGGCCCGCCTTGGCCATCGAGTAGGCCGACGACGGTGTGGCCGCGATCGCCTGCTTGCCCCACATCGAACCAATGTTCACGATCGCGCCCGGGCGGTTCTTGGCGACCAGGTTGGCGGCAACCTTTTGCGTGATGAAGAAGGTCGCTTTGTTGATCGACATGTACTGGGCGTAATCGGCTTCCGAATGCTCCAGGAATGGCTTGGGGAAGAACACGCCAGCGGCGTTGACCAGCAGGTCGATATCCGAATGCTGCTCGTCCAGGGTTTTGATCAGCGAAGCGACGGCGGCGTCGTCGGACAGGTCGGCGGTCAGTGCCCATACCTGGCCCAGTTCAGCCAATTCCTGGCGGGCTGCTTCGGTTTTTTCCGGGCGGTTGCCGACGATAACCACGCTGCCGCCCTCGGCCAGTACGGTGCGCGCCGTCTGCAGGCCCATGCCGCTGGTGCCACCGACGACCAACAGCTTCTTGCCCTTGAATTGATTGCTCATCTTGAAAATCTCTCTGTGCGCCCGCCGCCAGGCAGGACTTGAATGGAAGAAAAACTATTGTTTCCAATGGCATTCGCATGCCTATGCGCTCACCCATCAAACAGATCAACAGTCGGCATGGAGGCGATTTTTCTCTTCTTCCGGCCCGCAGACAAACGAGATAAAGTGTCAGCCCCTGAAAGAAAAACTTTATCGCTATGAAATCACCGGTCCATCTGAACGCCCTGCGCGCCTTCGAGGCCAGCGCCCGCCATCAGAGCTTTTCTGCGGCGGCGGTCGAACTCAACGTCACACCCGCGGCGGTCGGTCAGCTGGTCCGCACGCTGGAGGACTGGCTGGGTAGCCCGCTGTTTGTGCGCGGTAGCAGCGGTCGGGCACGGCTTGTACCTACTGAGGCGGCTGAGCGTGCATTGCCAGACATCCGGGCAGGTTTCGACAGGCTGGCGCTGGGGATGGAACGACTTAGCGAAGGCTCGATCAGCGGCGTACTGACCGTGGCCGTCAGCCCGGCTTTTGCCGCCAAATGGCTTTTGCCTCGTATCGACCGCTTTCAGGCGGTGTGCCCCGAAACAGACGTGCGTCTGGATACCAACCTTAAGCCGGTGGATTTCGTCGCCCAGCGGATCGATATCGGCGTGCGTTATGGCACGGGTCGATGGCCAGGGCTGACCGCCGAGAAACTGATGGACGAAGAGGTCTATCCCGTGTGCTCGCCGCAATTGCTGCGCGAGCACCGGCGCTTGCAAAAGCCCAGTGACTTGGCGCAGGAGATGTTGATTCACGACCTGTCAATGGATAGCCATAGCGGTTTTCCGAGCTGGGAAACCTGGATGCAGAAAGCCGGATCGAAGGACACCCTCTCCCTGCGAGGCATGCAAATCAACAATTCTGCCGCCGTGTTGCAGGCTGCGGTTGAGGGGCACGGCGTCGCACTTGCACGCAGCGTCATGGCCCACGACGACCTGGCAAGCGGACGGTTGGTGCGGTTGTTTCCAGACATCAGTGTTGCATCGGAGCTGGCCTACTACGTCGTTTATCGACCTGAGTGTGCGAGCTTGCCCAAGTTGGCGACATTTCGGGACTGGTTGTTGGCAGAAGCACAGCAGACGGTAAAGCGTGAGATCAGCGCCCACTAGGCTGTACTACTCGCGATTCCTCAACGACGACGCTACCAGCAAATCCCGCGTATAGGCATGCTCCGGCGCGTCGAACAACTGCTCGGTACTCCCCGCCTCCACGACCACGCCATCCTTCACCACGATCAAGTCGTGAGCCAACGCCCTTACCACCGCCAGGTCGTGGCTGATGAACAAGTACGTCAGCCCATGCTCCTCCTGCAACCTGCGCAGCAAGCTCACCACCTGCTTTTGCACAGTGCGGTCGAGGGCTGAGGTGGGTTCGTCGAGCAATATCAAATCCGGCTTGATCACCAGTGCGCGGGCGATCGCGATGCGTTGGCGCTGGCCGCCGGAGAATTCGTGGGGGAAGCGATGGCGCGTATCGGGGTCGAGTCCGACGTCGCGCAACACGGCAATCACTTGAGCTTCGCGCGCGCAAGCATTGAGGTCCGTGTGTACGCGCAGGCCTTCTTCGATGATTTGCTGCACGCTCATGCGCGGACTGAGGCTGCCGAACGGGTCTTGAAACACCACCTGTAGTTTGCGCCGCCACGGACGCAGGGCCTTGCCTTTGAGTGCGTCGAGGGCCTGGCCCTGGAAGCGAATGCTGCCTTGGGCGTCGATCAACCGCAGGATCGCCTGGCCTAGGGTGGATTTGCCCGAGCCGGATTCGCCAACAATGCCCAAGGTTTTGCCACGTTGCAGGCGCAGGTCGATGCCGTCCACCGCCTTGATCGGCGGTTTGCGCCGCAGCAGGCCGCCTTGCGGGAACCAGACCTTGAGGTTGTCCACCTCCAGCAGGTTGTCCGCCGTTTCACGCACCACCGCCCTGCCCTCTGGCTCGGCTTCGAGCAACTGCCGGCTGTAGGCGTGCTGCGGCGCGGCAAACAGTGCCTGGCAGTCGGCCTGTTCGACGATCTGGCCGGCGCGCATCACCGCCACGCGCTGGGCGATGCTGCGCACCACGTTGAGGTCGTGGCTGATCAACAGCAGCGCCATGCCCAGGCGTTGCTGCAGGTCTTTTAGCAGCGCAAGAATGCGTCGCTGCACGGTCACGTCCAGGGCCGTGGTGGGCTCGTCGGCAATCAACAGCAGCGGTTCGCAAGCCAGCGCCATGGCGATCATCACCCGCTGGCGCTGCCCGCCGGATAGCTGATGCGGGTACGCTGCCAGGCGCTGGCGCGGCTGCTGGATGCCCACCAGTTCGAGCAACTCCAACACGCGCTCACGCGCCGCCGCACCGCCCAGGCCTTTGTGCAGCAGCAGGGTTTCGGACAGCTGCCGTTCCACGCTGTACAGCGGGTTGAGCGAGGTCATCGGCTCCTGAAAGATCATCGCGATGCGATCGCCGCGAATCTGCCTTAAACGCTCCGGCCGCGCGCCGAGCAGCTCTTCGCCCTGGTAGCGAATACTGCCCTGGGTACGCGTGGTGTGGGGCGGCAGCAATTGCAGGATCGAGTGGGCGGTCACCGATTTGCCGGAGCCCGACTCGCCCACCAGCGCCAGGCACTCGCCCGGGTGAATATCCAGGTCGATGCCACGCACCGCTTTGTGCCCGTCGAACGCCACTTTCAGGTTACGAATTTCAATCAACGCGTCAGTCACGGCACAGCTCGCTTATCAGGATCGGGGGTCGAAGGCGTCGCGGCAGGCTTCGCCGATAAACACCAACAGGGACAGGATCAACGCCAACGCAAAAAACGCGGTCAGCGCCAGCCACGGGGCTTGCAGGTTGTTTTTCCCCTGGCCGATCAATTCACCCAGGGACGCACTGCCCGTGGGCATGCCGAAGCCAAGAAAATCCAGGGCGGTGAGGGTCGAAATGGCCCCGGTCAAAATGAACGGCAAGTAGGTCAAGGTGGCAGTCAGCGCGTTGGGCAGAATGTGCCGCAACATCACCTGAACATCGCCCACACCCAGGGCTCGCGCGGCCGTCACGTACTCCAGGTTGCGCCCGCGCAGGAACTCGGCGCGCACCACATCCACCAGGGTCAGCCAGGAAAACAGCGCCATGATCCCCAGCAGCCACCAGAAACCCGGTTCGACAAACCCGGACAAGATGATCAGCAAGTACAGGACCGGTAGCCCCGACCAGATCTCGATCAGGCGCTGCCCCAACAGGTCGACCCAACCGGCGTAATAGCCTTGCAGCGCGCCGGCGGCGACCCCGATCAAAGTGCTCACCACGGTCAGCGCCAAGGCAAATAACAGCGATACCCGGGTGCCGAAAATCACCCGCGCCAATACATCCCGGGCTTGATCATCGGTGCCCAGCCAGTTGCTCGCGCTGGGCGCCGCCGGCGAAGGGGTCGTGAGGTCGTAGTTGACCGTGTCGTAGCTGAACGGAATGGGCGCAAACAGCATCCAGCCGCCCTGCCCTTCAATCAGTTCATGCACGTAAGGGTCACGGTAATCCGGCTGAAACGGCAACGTGCCGCCGAAATCCTGCTCGGTGTAGCGCTCGAAGGCCGGGAAATACAGTGAGCCCTGGTACGCCATCACCAGTGGCTTGTCGTTGGCCAGCAGTTCGGCACCCAGGCAAACGGCGAACAGCGCCAGGAACATCCACAGCGACCACCAGCCGCGGCGATTGCGCTTGAAGTGCAGCCAGCGGCGACGGGTGATCGGAGTAAAAACCGGCATCAGTGCGACCTCGCGGAAAAATCCAGCCGGGGGTCCAGCAGGCGGTAGCACAGGTCGCCCAGCAACTTGATGACCAACCCGACCAGGGTAAAGATAAACAGCGTGCCGAAGACCACGGGATAGTCCCGTGCCACTGCCGCTTCGTAGCTCAGGCGACCGAGGCCGTCGAGGGAGAAAATCACTTCAATCAGCAACGAGCCGCCGAACAACATCGCGGTGAGCGCCTGGGGCAGGCCAACCACGATCAGCAGCATGGCGTTGCGAAACACGTGTTTGTACAGCACCTGTTTTTCGCTGAAACCCTTGGCCCGCGCGGTCACTACGTACTGGCGGCTGATCTCGTCGAGGAAGCTGTTTTTGGTGAGGATGGTCAGTGTGGCAAAGCCGCCAATCACCAGCGCCGATACCGGCAAGACAAGGTGCCAGAAGTAGTCCACGACCTTGCCCGCCCATGACAGGCTGGCAAAGTTCTCCGAGACCAGGCCGCGCACCGGAAACCAGTTCAACAGGCTACCGCCGCCGAATACCACGATCAGCAGCAAGGCGAACAGGAACGCCGGCATGGCGTGGCCGATAATGACCGCCGCACTGCTCCACACATCGAAGCGGCTGCCATGGCGCACGGCCTTGCGGATGCCCAGCGGGATCGACACCAGGTAACTGATCAGCGTGGCCCAGAAGCCCAGGGACAAAGTCACCGGCAGTTTTTGCAGGATCAGGTCGGTGACCTTGGCGCCGCGAAAGAAGCTATCGCCAAAATCCAGCCGCGCGTAGCTGCTGAGCATCAACCACAGCCGCGCGCCAAGGGGCTTGTCGAAGCCGTATTGGCGCTCGATATCGGCCACCAGCGCGGGGTCCAGGCCACGAGTTGTGCGCGATTCATTGCTGCCGGTTTCCACCCGTGTGCCGGCCACCGACGCTTGGCTGCCGATGCCTTGCAAGCGCGCGATGGCTTGCTCAACCGGGCCACCCGGGGCGGCTTGCACGATAAAAAAGTTGACCAGCAGGATGCACACCAGCGTCGGCACGATCAGCAATAAACGGCGCGCGCTATAGGCCAGCATGTTGGGAAGCCTCAGTCAGTTGGCGCATCTGTGCGGTAGTCAGCGGTGTCGGGCTCACTTCCCACCAGGTGTCGATGCCCACGTCATTGAGCGGCGCTGTGCGGGGCCGACCAAAACGGTTCCACCACAGCGAGGACGAGCCCGGCGGGTAATAGTTGGGAATCCAGTAGAAGCCCCACTGCAACACGCGGTCGAGGGCATGGGCGTAGCGCACCATGGTCGGGCGGTCGTTGGCGCGGACAAGGCCATCGATCAAGGCGTCCACCGCCGGGTTGCGCAGTGCCATGTAATTGTTGGAGCCAGGGTCATCGGCACTCTCGGAACCGAAGTAGTTGGTCAGCTCGCGGCCCGGCGATGGGCTGACCGGGTAGCCGTTGACGATCATGTCGTAGTCCCGTGCGCGCACACGGTTGGCGTATTGGGCCGAGTCGATCATGCGGATCGTGAAGCCGATGCCGATCTGCGCCAGGTTGCGTTTGTAGGGCAGCAGCAAACGCTCGAAGCCTTTCTGGGCATTCAGGAAGGTGAACTGCAACGGCGTGCCCTCGGCGTTAACCAACTGGTCGCCGCGCGGGGTCCAGCCCGCCTCGGCCAGTAACTTCAGCGCTTGCGCCTGCTGCGGCCGAATGCGCCCGCTGCCATCGGTGCGCGGCGGCTGGTAGACCTGGGTGAACACCTCCTCCGGCACTTGCCCGCGCCAGGGTTCCAGAATGGCCAGCTCCTGGGCATCCGGCAGCTGGGTGGCCGCCAATGCGCTGCGGGAAAAGAAGCTGCGCTGGCGCAGGTACAGGCTGTGCATCATCTGCCGGTTGCTCCAGTCGAAATCCCACAACAGGCTCAGCGCCTCGCGCACGCGGCGGTCCTGGAACTGCGGTTTTTGCAGGTTGAACACAAAACCCTGGGTGCCCTGCACGGCATTCGGCGCCAGTTGTTCACGTTGCAGACGACCGTCGCGCAAAGCCTCGCCGTCGTAGCCCACCGAATAACTGGTGGCGGAAAATTCGCGATTGAAGTCGTAACCCTGGGCTTGCAGGATCTGGCGCGACACGTCGCCGTCGGCAAAAAATTCAAGCCGCAGGGTGTCGAAGTTGTACTGCCCCTGCGTCACCGGCAGGTCTCGCCCCCACCAGTCCTTGACCCGCTCGAAGGTGACACTGCGGCCGTTGTCCACGCTGCTGATACGGTACGGGCCGCTGCCCACCGGCGGTTCAAAGCCGCCGCCGTTGGCGAAATTGCGCCCCTGCCACCAATGTTCCGGCAGCACCGGCAGTGAAGCGAGGTCCAGGGGCAAGGTGCGATTGTCGGCGCTTTTGAAGGTGAACCGCACTTGGGTCGGCGATTCCACCAGCACCTGGTCCACATCGGCAAAGCTTTGGCGATACGCCAGGCTGCCTTCGGTGGTGAACAGCTTGAAGGTGTAGGCCACGTCCTGCGCGGTGATGGGCGTGCCATCGGCAAACCGCGCCTTGGGGTTGAGGTAGAAACGCAGCCATGAATGGTCATCTGCCAGCTCCATGCCTTGCGCGACCAACCCGTACACGGTGTACGGCTCATCCTGCGAACGGTACGCCAACGGGCTGTAGAGCCAACCCTGAATCTGGGTGATGCCGGTGCCTTTGTCGACATACGGGATCAGGTGATCAAACGCCCCGCCTTCCATGGACGAACGACGAAAACTGCCGCCCTTGGGCGCGTTCGGGTTGACGTAATCCAGGTGTTTGAAGTTGGCCGGGTACTTGGGCGCTTCGCCGTATACCGTCAAAGCGTGCGTCGGTTGAGCGAGCAGTGACGGGACCCAAAGCCCCGCCAGCAGCGCCCACACCATGAAGCGAAACAGGCTCACAAACTCAACTCCTTTTCCAAAAACACTGAAGGCTCACTTATGCAGGGTTGTGCGTCGACGCCAGGGTTTTTATAGAGCACCGGTTAGACCGTTAGCGCATGTGCTTATGCGCTACTTGCCGAAGTGGTAACTCACGTCCAGCCAGACCTGGCGGCCATAGGGGTCGTAGTTGCCGCTGGGGTAATACGGCCAGCCGGCGGAGTCATCGTGCTTGACCTGATTGAGCAGGTTGTTGACGGTCAGGCCGACACTCGCCTGCTCGTTCACCTGGTAACGGGCGCTGGCGTTGAAGGTGGTCCACGGCGACAGGCGCCCATCGCCGGCGCCATTGGTCACGCTGCCGTAGCGAATGCCGGTCAGCGTGGTGGTGAGGTGCTGGTAGTCCCAGGTCAGGCTCGCGTTGACCTTGCTGCGCCAGTCGTGGTTGTCGGTGCTGGAGCGCAGGTTCTGGGTTTGCGCATCGTCCGATTCCTTGAGGTAGTGGGACAGCACCAGGCTGTAGCCAATCGCCGAACTGAACGCGCCGTACTGGCCTGCGCCCCAGCGAATATTACTCTTGAGGTCCAGGCCGCTGACCCGCTCGCTGGCGGCGTTGATCGCATTGACCTGCACCCGTTGCAGCACGTTCGGGTCCACTGCCGCCGTGCTGGCATTGCGCTGGATGCGTGCCAGGACGTCGGCGCAAGTGGTCGCATCAAGCTGGCCGTTGCGGCACTGGTTTTCCTGTTGCAGCAAGCGGTTGATGTCGACGGTGGTCAACAGGTCCTTGATTTCGACGCGCCAGAAGTCGGCGGAGAAATCAAACTGATGCGAAGGCGACCAGACAAAGCCGTACGTCCAGGACTTGCCACGCTCGGAGGCGAGGTCCGAATTACCGGTCTGGGTGTAATCCACGCGGCCTCGGTCACACGCCCCCTCTACGCCCTTGCTGCAACCGTAATAGTCGATCTGGTCAGGCGTGTAGCCATTGGTCGCGGCCTGGTAGAGGTAGTTGAGGTCGGGTGCGCGAAAGCTGGTGCCGTAGCTGCCACGAAACAGCAGGCTGGTCACCGGGCGCCATTCCAGGCCCAGGTTGTAGGTTTTTTGTTGCTCGGTGCGGCCACTGAATTTGTATTGGTCCCAGCGCCCGGCCGCCGAGGCGAGCAAGGTGTCGGTAACGGGAATGCTCAGCTCGCCACCCGCGGCGTAGCGGTCACGCGAACCGCCTGAATTGGAGGCCGGCGTGGTGTTGTAAAACGTGCCGTCATTGAGTTGGTCGTCGACATCGACGCTGTAGGATTGCCGCCCCACTTCGGTCACACCGGCAAAGCCCACCGGCCCGGCGGGCAGCTCGAACAGGTCGCCGTTGATGTTGGCGCTGAAGGTTTGGGAAACCGATTTACTCTTCTGCACCAGGTTGCCGCGAAACTGATCCCACTGCTCCGGAGTCAGCGGCTGGTCCAGCCGCGAAGGGTCTGGCGCGAAGACCGGGTGCCCGTCCTGCGTGCCCAGTTGCGGCCCGAGGTAGTAATCGCGGATGCCGCTCAAAGGCGTGTAGCGGGTGGTGCGGTCGCTGGTGTACTCGGAGCGGTTCGCCGCAATCTGATAACCCCAATCACTGTTGGTGAACTTGTCTTCCAGGCCCAGGGTGCCGGTCCAGGACACTTCGCGCCATTTGCTGTTGTTGCTGGTCTTGCCACCTATTTCCTCGCTGGAAAAGTTGCGTGACCAGCGCTCCAGGTTACCGGTGTTGCGGTTGATAAAGTCCGGCGAGGTGAAGCTTGGGCCGCGCGTGTTGTTCTGCGTGTGATCAAAGCCAAACATCAAGTCGGCGAACACTTTGCCGGTGTCGCTGAAGTGCCAGGTGCCGCGCGTGTAGCCGTCATAGTTTTCCTTTTGCGCCTGCAAGGTCCAGTAGTCGTTGTAGTACTGGTTGGTGGTGCAGCGGGTGCTGCTGCCACCGAGCTTGCCGTTGTAGATACCGCCGTAGGCACCGCAGCCGGGGCCGAGGTAGGCGCCGCTGTCGAGGTTACGGCGGTAGCCCACATCCTTGGCCGGGCCGTCGC
This sequence comes from Pseudomonas sp. G1002, assembly GCF_013385455.1. Classification (NCBI taxonomy): domain Bacteria; kingdom Pseudomonadati; phylum Pseudomonadota; class Gammaproteobacteria; order Pseudomonadales; family Pseudomonadaceae; genus Pseudomonas; species Pseudomonas sp. G1002. The sequence goes on along the minus strand of NZ_JACAPY010000035.1, from coordinate 40,610 downwards.
TCATAAAGCCGCGCTGGTTGGCCCAGATCGGTTGGCGCTGGGTCAGCTCCAGGCCGAATACCCCGTCAAAATCGCCCCAGGTGTCGCCGCCGCTGATCTGCAGGCGCTGGTTGTCGCCGCCGCCACGCTCGGCGGCGCCACCACGCAGATTGACGTCCACGCCGCTGATTTTGTCTTTGAGGATGATGTTCACCACCCCGGCAATCGCGTCGGAGCCATACACCGCCGAGGCGCCGCTGCTGAGGATCTCGATACGCTCGATCATCACCGCCGGGATGTTCGCAAGGTTGGTGAAGTTGACCGCGCCGTCGTACGCCGTGGGGTAGTCGGCCACGCGCCTGCCGTTGATCAGCACCAGTGTGTGGTTCGGCCCCAGCCCTCGCAGGTTGAGGGCACTGGCGGCCGGCTGGAAGGTGTTGCCGTAGTCTTCGCCTTGGGTCATGCCGGTGTTCTGGGTTTGCGAAGCGATGGCGTCGTAGACGTTTTTGTAGCCCCTGCGGGTGACTTCGTCAGCGGTGATGACCGTGACCGGCGACGGCCCTTCAACCTGGGCACGGGCAATGCGTGACCCCGTGACCACGACCTTTTCCAACGCTACATCGCCCGGGACTTTCGCCGCCGTGGGCGCCGCCTTGACCGCCGCTGCAGGTGGCTTGGCCGCCCGGCGCAGGGTCCAACCGCCGTCGCCACTGGGCACGGCGTCAAGGGCTGCACCGCGCAGTGCCTGTCGCAGCGCTTGCTCGGTGGTGAAGGTGCCCCGCACCGGCGCGCTGGTCAGGCCTTGCACAAGGTCTTGCTGGAAGGAAATGATCTGCCCGCTGCTGCGCGACAGGGTCAACAGCGCTTGGTCGAGGGGGCCGCTGGCGATATCAAAATCAAAAGTCTGGGCGGTCGATATCGCAGACAGCGGCTGTGCCAGCACCGCCGTGCCATGTCCCGCCAAAGTCAGGCCAATCGTCAGAGACAGTGCCGCCAGAGATGCGCGACTGAGAGGTTTGAGTTGCATGGTTGAGGTTCCCATCATTGATATGCCGTTGATGGGTTGAACAACAGATCGGGGTTTTTTATAGGCGGCCGTTAGGCTAAAAAAGCATGGGTTTATAACGGCCCGAAACAACACTCCCAGGGAGATACACCCTGGCCTGTATTGGGTTGTGCAACAGTGGCGGGGGTTTTATAGGGCTGGGAAAATTATTTTTATCGGCGCTCGATACTGACCCAATAAGGGCTGTGATAATCGATCTGCACCGGCAAGGATTTGGCCAGCAATTGCAGGGCGCCCTGGCTGTCGTCCAGCGGAAAAATCCCGCTCAGCCTCAGGCTCGCCGCCTCGGGGCTGACGCGGATGATGCCGCGCCGGTAGTCACGCAGGGCTTGCACCACTTCACCCAATGAGCGGTCACGCACTTCCAGCAAGCCTTGGGTCCACGAGGCCTCGCCGCCGCTGGCGGTTTCCAGGTCGAGGATGCCGTGGGCATTGAACGTGGCTTTCTGGCCGGCACTGATCACCTGCACAGCGCCGTCGCGCGTGGTGATTTCCACTTGGGAATGCAGCATCGTGATTTGGGTTCGATCCTCGCCCTGCTGTACCAGAAACCGCGTACCCAAGGCGCGCATGCGGCCGTGTTCGGTCTCGACGATAAACGGTCTGAGACTGTCCTTGAAAACGTCGACCAGCAGCTTGCCGTCGAGCAACTGCAACAGCCGTTGCCGAGCATCGAAATGCGTCAGCACCTTGCTGCGCGCATCCAGGGTCAATGCACTGCCATCCTCCAGCGTGAGGTTCAGGCGCTCGCCCGTACCGGTGCGCAAAGCGCCCAACGGCAACCAGCTGTCGGACAGCCGCGTGATCAGACTTCCAAACGACACAACGCCAACCAGCGCCAGGGTATTGCGCAAAAAGCGCCGGCGGCCCGACGGTGCGTTGAGGGTGTGCAACAGGCTGTCGCGGGGCATGCGGCGCAGTTCGTCATTGTTCAGCACGGCCGGAACGCCGCCCATCATGTTGAAGATTTCGGCACGCCGTGGGTCGCCCTCACTCCAGCGACGGAACGCCTGGTGCTCCTGAGCACTGGCGTGCCCGGATTGCAGCAACGCCATCCACTGCGCCGCCTCGTCGATGATCGCCTCATCCGGCGCGCTGTGGCTCATGGCTGTGTCATCGCCAGGTAGCAGCGCTTGAACGCATCGGCCATGTATTGCTGAACCCGGCTGACCGAGACCTGCAGGCGCTCGGCAATCTGCGCATAGGTCAAACCGTCCAGCTGGTGATACAAAAACGCCGCCTTGGCCTTGGCCGACAAACCGTCGAGCAAGCGGTCGACTTCCAGCAGCGTCTCGATCAACAGCAAACGCTCCTCGGGCGACGGGTGCACCATCATCGGCGCCTGGGCCAATGCTTCCAGGTAGGCACGTTCCAGGTCCTGGCGACGCCAGCCCTCATACATCAGGCGCCGCGCGATGGTGGTCAGCAACGCCCGCGGCTCGCGGATTTGCGAAGGGTCGGGCAATGCCAGTACCCGCAGGAAGGTCTCCGATGCAATGTCCTGAGCCCCATGGGCGCAACCCATCGCCCGGCTTACCCGCGTGCAAAGCCAACTGTAGTCACTTTTGAACATCTGCCCAATCAGACCGAAATGTGGGTTCTGATTCACACCCATTGCATGCTCCATGCGAATAAAGGCCATTCAGCCTGGCGGTTGATGAGCAATGGAAAGCCATCGCTGGAGGCGGACTTTGCATGAGGGGAGCATAGGTTAGGAAAGAATAAAAAATAACAATAGCCTGTCAAATTGGCATATGCAGAAAAATCAGATACGGGGCAGCGCCCTGGCTGTCAGGTCAGTGCGAAGACACATAGACAGAAGGCTGCACCGGCGCTGGCAGCGAATAGGTTGCTTTCATCCATTCGACTTCAGCATGGGGTGTGCGGCCGAAGTAGCGCTTGAACTCTCGGCTGAACTGCGATGCGCTTTCATAGCCCACGTTAAAAGCCGCAGATGAGGCCGACATGTCGTCGCGGAGCATCAATAACCTTGCCTGGTGCAGACGCGTCGATTTCAGGTACTGCATGGGTGAGGAGTCGGTGACTGTTCGAAAGTGCAGATGAAAGCTGGGTACGCTCATACTCGCCTCCTGGGCCAGGCACTCGACGTCCAGCCGCTCCTGGTAACAGCTGTGTATCTTGCGAATGGCGCGGGTCACCTTTGCGAAATGGCCTTGCTTGCCAAGGGCCGCCCGCATGGACCCTCCTTGTTCACCTGCGATGATCCGGTAGTAAATCTCGCGCACCAGCGACGGGCCGAGGATCGGCCCGTCGACCGGATGGCTCATCGCTTCGAGAAAGCGCAGTGTGGACTCGCGCAACATCTCGTCCATCGGCGAGGAATACATGCCTTTGGGACGTTCGTGGGTCGGACCGGATTTTTCGTCAATTTCCAGGATCAGTTCGCCAGCGAGTTTGAAATCCAGGCGCATGTATACCGCCAGCATCGGTTCCTCTTCGCTGGCGTCGGTTTCCATGGTGAAAGGCACTGGCACAGACACCACCAGGTAGTGCTGGGCGTCGTAAAGGTAGACCTCATCGCCCAGATAGCCGAGCTTGCGCCCCTGGCACAGGATGACGATGCCAGGCTCGTAGAGCACTGGCGTGCGGGTCAGCGGGCGATTGGAGCGCAGAAAGCGTATGTCTTCCAGTGCGCTCAGGTTGTAGCCCTCCAGGGGGGGCCAACTGCTCCATCAGTTGGACCATGCGCCGGGTTCGCGCTGCAAAATGATCCATAGGCCCCTCTTGCGGTTTCACGAAGCGTGACCATCCGTAGAGCGTGTCAGTGCTTCCCATTGGTCGATGTCACGCAGGGATTGCGTCAGCTTTTCGCGCACAAAGCCTATCGCATCGCTGCCGAGCAGCAGGTGGGCCGGTGGGTTGTCGCTGGCGATCAACTGCAGCATGGCTTGCGCAGCTTTTTGCGGGTCCCCCAACTGGTGGCCGCTTTTCGCTTCGCGCGCCTGGCGTACCGGATCAAAGCTGGCATCGTAGTCGGCGATGCTGCGGGGCGTACGCTGCATCGAGCGGCCGGCCCAATCGGTGCGAAATGAGCCTGGCGCCACAGCGGTGACAAAAATGTTGAATGGCTTGAGTTCTTTGCTCAGGGTGTCGGAGATGCCTTCCAGCGCGAACTTGCTGGCGCAGTAGTAGGCGATACCCGGCATCGTGATGGTGCCGCCCATGGACGTGATGTTGATGATGTGCCCGCTGCGGCGCTGGCGGAAGTACGGCACGAACGCCTTGGTCACGGCAACGGCGCCGAACACGTTGACGTCGAACTGACGACGCATTTCTTCCAGCGGCGACTCTTCGAAAATGCCCTCATGGCCGTAACCTGCGTTGTTCACCAGGACATCCACCGGGCCGTAGCGGGTCGCGATCTCGGCAACGACGCTATCGATGCGCTCAAAGTCGGTGACATCCAGGATCACGCCATGAGCACGCTCCGCTGATAATGCCTCGAACGTTTGCAGCGCGGCTTCGTTGCGAACGGTACCAATGACACGGTGGCCTGCAGCCAGTGCCTCGGTCGCGAGGGCCTTGCCAAAGCCGCTGCTGATGCCGGTGATGAACAGGGTTTTGCGAGTGCTCATGGAAATTCCTCTCGGTTACTGAGTGCTAATGGTAGCCAAGCCACCGCTGGCGACCTATGCCGGATCATCTATGAGGCTTGCCTATTCCTATTCGCTTCTACTCGTACTCTCAATTGTCCCGATGTGGCTCGATTGACGCAGGCTGATGCGTGGTCCGGCCCGCCCCAGTGGGTGTCACTGAGGCGGTCGGCACCACTCCACGTTACGTCAGCCAGACATCGACCTGCCGCTCCGCGCCCTCTATAAACACCAAGGCCTCGACCTGCCCCGCCTCTATCAGGTCTTGGCTGACGCCTTTTATCAATTCAAGCTGCGCGGCGCTGTCGACCAGCTCAACACGTGCTACCGGAGCCTTCATGGATTGGCTGGCGTCAGACTTTGCTTTGCGAATCGCAGACAGCACGCTGCTCAGGCTCATCAATAACTGTTCAACAGCCGCGTCAGGGCAAGCGCCCCCTTGCGGCCAGGGCGCCTTGTGCACTGAGCCGCAATTCCAGGATTGCCAGACCTCCTCACACACAAAGGGCAGAAATGGCGCAAACAGTCGCTGCTGCACGCTCAGCGCATGTGCCAATGCATTACGCGCCGAGTAGCCGTCGGGTCGATAGGCACGACGCTTGACCAATTCGACGTAGTCATCGCAAAACCACCAGAAGAATCCTTCGATACGCGACAACGCCCCGCTGTAGTCATAGGCCTCCAGCGCGACGGTAGCGTCCTGGACTACGCCACCCAAGCGTTCAAGCATGGCTTGATCCAGCGGCTGGTCGATATCCCCGGTGTCATCCTTCGCAAAGCCTTGAACCAACCTCGAAAGATTGAACAGCTTGACGGCCAGGCGGCGGCCGATTTTCATCTGCTGCTCTTCAAAGGCTGTGTCACTGCCGAGCCGCGCCGAGGCAGCCCAATAGCGCACGCCGTCACTTCCATACTGGTCGAGCAAGGCTTGAGGGGTGACCACATTCCCCTTGGACTTGGACATTTTCTTGCGATCAGGATCAAGGATCCACCCGGAAAGCGCGACGTTGCGCCATGGCGCGCAACCGTGTTCAAAATGGCTGCGTACCAGTGTCGAGAACAGCCAGGTTCGGATTATGTCGTGACCTTGGGGCCTGAGGTCCATCGGGTATATTTTGGCAAACAACCCATCGTCCTCTCCCCAGCCGCCGGCAATCTGAGGCGTCAGGGAACTGGTGGCCCAGGTGTCCATGATGTCTTGTTCACCGATAAACCCGTTGGGTTGACCACGTTGTTCGGGTCGATAGCCCGGTGGCGTATCCAGGCCCGGATCGACAGGCAGGCTTGCCTCACTGGCGATAATCGGAGCGCCATGCTCGGCTTCGCCTTGTGCGTCCAGGCGATACCAGAACGGAATCGGCACGCCGAACGTACGTTGGCGACTGATTAGCCAGTCTCCATTCAACCCCCCTACCCAATGCTCGTAACGCCTGAGCATGTGCGGCGGATGCCAGTCCAACGCCTGGCCAGCGTCGAGCAACACGTCCCTCAGGTTGGCGTCGCGTCCGCCATTGCGCAAGTACCATTGCCGCGTCGCGAGAATTTCCAAAGGCCGGTCGCCTTTCTCGAAGAACTTTACCGCGTGGTTAATCGGTCGTGGTTCATCTCGCATGGCGCCGCAGTCACGCAACATCGAAACGAGCTGCGTACGAACCTGGGACAGGGTACGGCCGGCCAGGCCTGCGTAGGCCTGTTGGCCGCGCGGAGTCGTCAACCAGGAGGGCGTCTCAAGTAACAGGCGCCCGTCCTTTCCCAGGACTGACCGTGTGGGCAGCTGTAACTCCCGCCACCAAATCACATCGGTTAGATCGCCAAAGGTGCAGACCATCGCCAACCCGGTGCCCTTGCCGGGGTCACCCAAAGGGTGGGCCAGCAGCGGAACGTCCAGGTCAAAAATCGGCGCACGCACGGTCTGCCCGAACCTCGCCTGATAACGAGCGTCGTCCGGGTGAGCCACCAGCGCTACGCATGCCATCAGCAACTCAGGTCGAGTCGTAGCAATCTTCAGTTCGGCACCATCAGCCGCGTCGAAGCCGAGTTCGTGATACGCACCCGCAACCTCGCGCTCCTCAAGCTCTGCCTGGGCTACGGCCGTCTGGAACGTCACATCCCAGAGACACGGAGCCTCCTGGCTATACAGTTCGCCACGCTGGTAGTTACGCAGTAACGCGCGCTGACTGGCTCGTTGGGAGCGTTCATCAATGGTGGCGTATGAAAGACTCCAATCAACGGACAAGCCCAGTTGCACGAACAGTGCACGGAACGCTTGCTCATCGATGGCCGTCAGCTCATGGCACAACTCGATAAAGTTGCGCCGACTGATGACGGCAAAGTCAGCCCGTTTTAATGGAATTGACTCGGAGGGTTTGAAGCCAGGCTGGTAAGCGGCCAACGAGTCGCAACGTACGCGGTAGAAATTCTCGACCCTGCGTTCCGTCGGCAAGCCATTGTCGTCCCAACCCATGGGGTAGAACACAGCCTTGCCGCGCATCCGCTGGAAACGGGCGATGATATCGGTGTGGGTGTAGCTGAAGACATGGCCAACGTGCAACGAACCTGAGGCTGTCGGTGGGGGCGTGTCGATGGAGAATACAGCGTCGCGTTGGGCGCTGTGGTCAAAGGCATACGTGCCTTCGAGCTGCCAATGCTGAGACCAGCGTGTTTCGAGGTTTTCAAGCGAGGGGGTGACGGTTTGATCGTTTAGAACTTCATCACGTTTAACGGTGACATAGCTTCCTCCTGTCAACATCATGGGGCGCATATTCAATCGCCTGCGGAAAGTAAACCCCTTGAACCAGGCCATTTTTTCCACAAAATAGCGTAAAAACAGTCCGGAAGATTTCTCACATTCAACAGGTACCCTATGCACACCCCCGTCACAATCATCGGTGCTGGCCTGGGCGGTCTCATCCTGGCCCGCGTGCTGTACGTCCACGGTATTGCCGCCACCGTCTATGAAGCAGAGCCGTCGGCAACCGCACGCGCCCAAGGCGGGATGCTCGATATCCACGACTACAACGGCCAACTGGCCTTGCAGGCAGCGGGCCTGACGGACGAGTTCCGCGCGCTTATCCTGAAAGGTCGCGAGGCGACTCGGGTGCTTGATTGGCAGGGTGCCACTCTGTTGGATCAACCCGACGACGGCACAGGCGGCCGTCCCGAGGTCATGCGTGGCGAACTGCGCAAGATGCTCCTCGATTCACTGCCCGCCGGTACTGTGCGTTGGGGCCACAAGGTCAAGAGCGTGCGCGCCCTCGGCGAGGGTCGCCACGAAGTGACCTTCGCCGACGGCACTTGCGTTGCCACCCACCTGCTGGTTGGCGCGGACGGAGCCTGGTCAAAGGTCCGGCCGCTGCTCAGCGACGCTGCCCCCGAGTACATGGGCCGCTCGTTGATCGAAACCTACCTGTATGACAGCGACGCCCGGCACCCGGCCACCTCCAGGGCGGTAGGTGGCGGTGCGATGTTCGCACTTCAACCGGGAAAAGGGATCCAGGCGCACCGTGAGACGGGCGCCACGCTGCACACCTACGTAGTGCTCACCGAATCCCAAAGCTGGTTTGCCGCCATCGATTTCACCGACACGGCAACGGCGGCGGCACGGATCGCGCAGGAATTCGCAGGCTGGTCCCCTGCCCTCACGGCATTGATCACCGACAGCGACACCGAACTGGTATGGCGCCCGCTCTTTATGCTGCCGGTTGAGCACCGCTGGGAGCGGGTGCCGGGCGTAACGCTGATCGGTGATGCCGCACACCTTGCGGCCCCGAATGGCGAAGGTGCCAACCTGGCCATGTACGATGGTGCCGAACTCGGCAAGGCCATCGCCTCATACCCTGATGACGTCGAAGCCGCCCTGGGCGAATACGAACAGGCCATGTTCCCGCGCAGCGCGCAAATGGCTGCCGAAGGGAATGAACTGCATGAGTTGCTGTTTGGTGACGATGCACCCTATAGCCTGGTCAGCATGTTCAACGGGGCAAGTGCCTGAACAGGGCTCGGGTCAATCACACTGGAAGGACTCAAGGACGTTATAAATTTCGGCAACCACCTGCCGTGTCGCGCCCTCGATGGTTCCTTCATTCCGGCATAACACCCAGCCGTGATCCGCAACCGCTCGCTCGAACGCCCGGGTACAGGCGACATGTTCTGCCAGCGTGTGGATCACGGTACTGCTCAGTCCGCGCCGGCGTGCCGCGGCCCGTGCCCATGAAATATCAGGGGCAGTGACGACCCCGACATGCAGGTCCGGCACTTGCACGTTTCGATCAATGTTCAACTGCAGGATTTCTGCCAGCGGGACTTCCCGGCGAAACGCGGCATCAGACGGGTACCAGCGGTCGATCAGGACGATGCTGCCTGGTGGCTGTCTAGCCAGCACGTGCCGGGAAATCCACGCACGGCTATCAGCGAAGCGTTCACAAACCTCCCACTCCAGATCCAGGCCGGGATGCCTGGCGAGTCTGTTAACGAGGGTCATTGTTTCACTTCTGAAGGGATCGCTTTTTCTCTCACAAAGCCGGATCACCATTCTGTTGTCAGCCCTAAGCGCTTTTGTTACGGCCTCCAGCAATGTGGTTTTGCCAGTACCCTTGGGGCCATCCATGGAAACAAACAACGGACGGCCAGCCGCCTGGCTCAACACGGCTTGTCGATCCGGCTGCGCATGGTTTCGGCGATCACCCTGGCCAGTGCAGATTGATCAAATGGCTTGGGTAAGCGCGTCAATGTGGTCTTGAGGTCCAGGGAGATTTCCGCAAAGCCTGAGGAAAGAATGATGGGAAGGTTGGGATACAACGACTCGATGTTGCCGGCAAGCTCGATCCCGGTCATGTCCGGCATTGCCATGTCTGTCACGACCAGGTCAAAGCACGCGCCTTGCGCCAGGAACGCCAACGCAGCATGCCCATCTCCTGCCGACACAACATGATGGCCCAGGTCTTCAAGCATCGCCCCGGTGCTGATCAGCACCAGCGGGTCGTCATCTACCAGCAGAATCTCGAGGCTTTGCTGATGGGCTGCATCGGGTGTATCTGCCGTTGATGCCAGCGCCGCAGACTGTGTGGTGTCGGTCACCGCCACCGGTAACCAGAGCTCTGCGGTTGTGCCCTCTCCTACCCGGCTCTTCAGCACAAAGTGGCCCTGTGACTGTGCCGCCAGGCCATGCACCATCGAAAGCCCAAGCCCGGTGCCTTTTCCCGCTCCCTTGGTGGTGAAGAACGGCTCCATGGCCCGTTGCAAGGTCGCGTCATTCATCCCGGGGCCGGTGTCGATGACAGAGATGCAAATCAGCCTTTGCGAGTCATTCGCCCCGTCGGGAAACGCATCCTCCCGCGCTGAAATCAGGATCCTGCCCCGACCTTCCATTGCGTCCCGGGCGTTGATCACCAGGTTCATCACAGCCATTTCCAGTTGGCTCATGTCGACCAATACCGGCCGCAGGATCAATGGGAACTGTGTGTCGACGTTGATGCCTGCGCCCAACATGCGGGACAGCAGGTCTGACATGTTGCGGATCAGATCGCCCACATCCACAGGCTGAGGGTCAAGCTCCTGGCGACGGGCAAAGGCCAGCATGCGCTGAGTCAGCGTTGCGCCCCGCTGGGCGCCCGCGATGGCATTATTCAGTAAGGCGCAGGTTCTCGAGTCCTGCGGGACACGCTTCTTGGCGAGTTCAAGACTCCCCAGAATCACCATCAGGAGGTTGTTGAAGTCATGGGCGATGCCGCCGGTGAGCTGGCCCAGGGACTCCATTTTCTGGGATTGGAATAACGCCTCTCGGGTTTCCTTGATCTCCTGTTGAGCCTGGACGCTTTCGGTAACGTCCCGGGTGATCTTCGCAAACCCCACCAGCTCACCCAGTTCATTCTTGATCGGGTCGATAACCACATGGGCGAGGAATCCCGTGCCGTCCTTGCGCAGGCGCCAGCCCTGCCCTTCGTAACGACCTTCCCTGACCACCGTTTCAAGGGCGCGCTGCGGGACGTTGTGGTCTACGTCCTCACGCTGGAAGAACATGGAGTAATGCCTGCCGATGACTTCTGCCGGCTGATAACCCTTGATGCGCTGGGCGCCGGCGTTCCAGGTGGTGATCACGCCGTTGGGGTCCAGCATATACAGCGCGTAGTCGGTGACGCCTTGCACCAGCAGGCTGAATTGCTGCTCGCTCTGGCGCAGCGCCTGCTCCGCGGCCTTACGCTCGGTCAGGTCCCGTGTGACCTTGGCGAAGCCAATCAACGTGCCGTCGTCGGCGCGTATCGGGTCGATGATCACCAGTGCCCAGAGACGAGTCCCATCCTTGCGGATGCGCCAACCTTCGCCCTCGAAGCGCCCTGACTGCTCGGCGCTCTTGAGTGCCCGGCCCGGCAAGTCCGAGGCCAGGTCTTCCGGGGTGTAGAACAGCGAAAAATGCCTGCCCAGCACTTCACTCTGTTCGTACTGCTTGATCTTCCTCGCCCCGGAGTTCCAACTGCGAATCAAGCCGTTCGTATCAAGCATATAGATGGCATAGTCGACCACTGCGTCGACGAGCAGTCGATACCGGTCGTCCTGATTGAAAGGCCCTTGTGCAGGATGGGATGGCATCAGGAAAGTCTCGGGACAAATGAGTGGCTTGAGCCCTCAGTATGTCTAAAAAAATCCCCGGCCCACCAATTTATTCATCTGAACAGTTTTTTTGAGTCAACCGCCGCCGTTGCGCGCAAACCGTGGAATCTTCAATCCCAGGCTTTCCCGCAAGGTCGTACCTTCATAAGCCGTGCGATACACGCCGCGCTCCTGCAACAACGGGATGACCTCGTGCGTGAAGCGCTTGAACTGCTCCGGATGGCCGATGTAGATATTGAAACCATCCACCGCGCGGGCTTCAAGCCAGTCAGCCATTTTCCGAGCGACGGTATCCGCCGATCCGACAAACGCTCCCGGGCGCAGTTGCCGCCCAAACTCCACCGCCTGGCGCAATGTAAAACCTTTCTCCCGTGCCTGATCGGCAATGCGTTTGGCCGCGGTAAAAAAGCTGCTGCGTGCCGCCTCCAGGCTCTCCTGCGGGAACGGCGCATCAAGGTCGTACTGGCTGAAATCATGCCAGCCGAAATTGCGTCCGAACTCCTTCAGCGCCAGTTCGAAACTGTGGTCGGCCTGATGGTAGTGCCGCTCGATTTCACGCGCCTGTTCATCGGTATCGCCCACATAAATCTCGGCGCCGGGCATCACCAGCAATTGCTCCGGGTCACGGCCATGTTGCAGCGCCCTGCCCTTGATATCCCGATAAAAAGCCTGGCCCTGCTCGATGCTGGCCGCATGGGTAAAGATCACATCGGCCGTGGCCGCGCCGAGGTCGCGGCCTTGTTCCGAATCGCCAGCCTGGAAGATCACCGGTTGGCCCTGGGGTGAGCGCTGGATATTCAGCGGCCCGACCACGGAAAAGTGCTCGCCCTTGTGATTCAGGCTGTGGAGTTTAGCGGGGTCGAGAAACCGGCCGGTGGCGCGGTCACGTACGAAGGCATCTTCCTCATAGGAGTTCCACAGGCCCTGCACGACCTGGACGTGTTCGGCCGCCCGGCCATAGCGGGTGTCGTAGTCATAATGTTCGTCGCGGCTGTAGTTGCCGGCGGTACCGGCGTCGCCGCTGGTGACCACGTTCCAGCCAGCGCGGCCTTTGCTGATCAGGTCGAGTGAGGCCAGGCGCCGCGCGACGTTATAGGGCGAGTTGTAAGAGGTCGTCAGCGTACCGACCAGGCCCAGGTGCCGGGTGCTTACGGCAAGTGCCGATAACAGCGTCAGCGGCTCCAGCCGGTTCAGGTAGTGGGATGGCGAACCCGGTGTGATGAATTGGCTGTCGACGATGAACATCAAGTCGAACAATGCCGCCTCGGCCTGGCGTGCAATGTCGATGTACCAGTCGACGTTGACGCTGGCATCGGCCGGCAATTGCGGGTCGAGCCACAGATTGTGGCGGCCGGGCCCGCCGCAGCCCATGGTCAGGGCGCCCAGTTTGAGCTGTCTTTTGGTCATGTCCAACGTATTCCTTGAAGCGTTCAGGGCTGGGTTCTGGCGACGGCTGGCTGCAAGGACGCCGCGAAGGAGTCGTCGAACAGCTTGGCTGCCGGGTAAGACTTGACCAGTCCCTGGCTTGCGAAAAAGTCCACGGTCTTTTGTGCTTCTACAGGCGACTGGGCTGTCACCGGTTCGACCGTCGTGCGTGCCCGGGCAAACCAGGCGCGGGCAATGTCGGCATCTGCGCGGGTGCGTTTGGCCCACGCATCTGCATACGCGTCGGCGTTGGCCGGGCTTTGGCGCGTCCAGTCACGGGCTTTCTTCAGGCGTTGGAGAAAATCGCTGATTTGCGCACGCTTGTTATCGACGGCCCTGGTGCTGGCGGCGACGAAACTCTGGGCCGGGATCAGCCCGTCTGCGGTCGCCAATACCCGTGCGCCCTGGCGTTCCTGTTGGGTGACGTAGGGTTCCCAGGTGGCGATGACGTCGACCGAACCGCCTTCCAGTGCGTGGGAAGCATCCAGTGCACTGAGGTAGCGCAACTCCAGGGCCTCTTTCGGCACGCCCGCCTTATCCAGTGCGGTCAGCAGCAATTGCTGGCTCCAGGAGCCTTTCCAGATGGCGGCGCGCTTGCCTTTGAGGTCCGCAAGGCTGTGGATCGAGGAATCCTTTTTCACCAGGATGGCCACGCCCTCGAGGTTTTGCCGGCTGATGGCAATCACCTTGATCGGTGCGCCGAGTGCACCGAGGAACAGCACGGGCGCATCGCCGAGCAGGCCGATGTCGAGGCTGTTGGTATTGAGAGCTTCCGCCACGGGAGACCCGGCGGTGAATTGCTTCCATTCAAGGGTGTAGGGCAGATCATCCAGCACCCCCGCCGCTTCCATCACCGCCTGGGCGTTGTAGCTTTGGTCTCCGACCACCAGCGTTTGCGCGTTCGCGGTCAGGCACAGCAGCGAGGCGGCCAACCCGGCCGCCAGTTTTGTCAGGTAACGCACGTTCGTCTCCAGATGCCTTCTCAAGCATTGAAAGTCGATCCGCGCGTGCGGTCTCGGCAGTGTTCGTAGGGAGGGCTACGATGAGGGGCTGACGGCTGCATGTAAAATACTTATAACGCATAACCTAATTCGATATTAATGCGTTAAATGCATTTTTGGGGGTGGTCGGCGCGCACGGACATTGCGTACCCGCCTGCACCACCTACACTGATTTGAATTCGGCGACTCTCGCGCCATTTTTTCAGCCGTATGGCCCGATGCCCGCGCACTCATTGCTCAACAAATAAAGCAGTTAACCAACTGATTAATCAGAGTAAATATGAAAGAGCAGCCTCGGCAGCTTGCATCGGCACCGCAACCAGTGGCGCACAGCCGCGCCCTTTTTCGACCACCCCACCTTCTGGCTCCCTTGAGCCTGCTGTGCATCGCCCTCGCCGGGTGCACCGTCGGGCCCGATTTCGCGCGTCCTGAGGTGCCGGCGAACGCCGATTATTCACGAGAAAAACTCACCTCCACCGCCAAGGCCGATATCGACACCGGCGGTGCGGCGCAGCGGTTGATCGCCGGGATGGATATTCCCGGGCAATGGTGGACGCTGTTCCGCTCACCGGAACTGAACACGCTGGTGGAGGAAGCCTTGCGCGCCAACCCGGATGTCACCGCCGCCCAGGCGGCATTACGCCAGGCCAATGAACTGATCTATGCCGACCAGGCGTCGCTGTTTCCCTCGGTGAGCGGCAACGTGCAGAAGGCCCGCGAGAAAGTATCGGGCGTCACCTCGGGCCTGCCGGAGTCGCCGATTCTCACGGTGAGCTCGGCGTCGCTGAGCGTGTCCTACGCCCCGGATGTGTTCGGCGGCACGCGCCGGCAAATTGAATCCACCTCGGCCCAGGCCGAGTACGAACGCTTCCAGCTGGAGGCGACCTACCTCACCTTGACCTCCAATGTGGTGAACACCGCAGTCAGCCTGGCCTCTATACGCGACCAGATCGCCGCCACCGAAACCATCATTCGGCTACAGAGTGATCAGCTCGACGTCCTGCAGGCGCAGCGCCGGCTGGGTGCGATCGGCGACTCCGACGTGCTCACACAGCAGACCGCGCTGGCGCAAACCCGTGCCACCTTGCCGCCCCTGCAAAAGCAGTTCGCCCAGACCCGCAACCAGTTGATGGCCTACCTCGGCCGGTTTCCCAACCAGGACCGGGACGAGCGCTTCAACCTCGCCTCCCTGCACCTGCCCGAAGAACTGCCGCTCAGCCTGCCTTCGGCCATCGTTGGCCAGCGGCCCGATGTGCGATCTGCGCAGGCGCAACTGCATCAGGCCAGTGCCAATATCGGCGTGGCCGTCGCCAATCAGTTGCCCCAGTTCAGCATTACCGGGTCGGTGGGCTCCACGGTGGCCAGCGGGACCAAACTGTTTTCGGCGGGCAGTGGGGTCTGGAGCCTTGCCGGGTCGATCACCCAACCGATCTTTGATGCCGGCGCACTCGAACATCGCAAACGCGCTGCCGTGGCCGCCTATGACGAGTCGGCAGCCCGCTACCGTGGCACGGTGATCGGCGCGTTCCAGGACGTGGCCAATGCGCTGCGGGCGCTGGAGGCGGATGCCGATGCGCTCAACCAGCAGGTGGTGGCCGAGCGCTCTGCCCAAGCCAACCTGGACCTGGTGCAGGCGCAGTTCAAACTCGGTGCCGTGGCGTACATCAACCTGCTCACGGCCCAGCAAACCTACCAGAACACCGTGCTGGCCCGCGTCAGGGCGCAGGCCTCCCGCTACAGCGACACCACCGCGCTCTTCCAGGCATTGGGTGGCGGATGGTGGAACCGTACCGATGTGGACCCTGCCACCAAGGGCCGGCCTGATCGGTTCGGCCTGCCTTCGTGGAACGAGATCATGCCGGCCAGGAACGAGGCAGCGCCTGCCGATTCGGCACGGTTCAACTGAACTGAACTCTTGAAACAGCGAGAACATCCATGGCTGACGTCATAACCGCCTCTCCCCTGCCCACCGAGCCCGGCGCACCGCGCAAGCGCCGACTGTGGCGGCCGATGATCATCATGATCGTGGTGGTGCTGGTGATTGTGGCGATCATTGCCGGGGTGAAGTTCGTGCAGATTTCGGCGCTGATCGCCCAGTCGAAAATGCCCCTGCCCGCCTCCGTGGTCACGGCCATGAAGGTGCCGTTCAGCGACTGGCAACCGAATGTCAGCGCCGTGGGCTCAATGAAAGCGGTCAGGGGGGTGGATGTGACCACTGAAGTGGGCGGCATCGTGCGCACCATCGGCTTCACGCCCGGGCAAGAAGTGGCGGCCCAGGCGCTGCTCGTCCAGCTGAATGCCGACTCGGACATCGCGCAACTGCATTCCCTTGAGGCCACGGCCGACCTGGCGGTGATCGTCCTCAAGCGTGACAAGGCGCAACTGGCGGTTAACGCCATCTCCCAGGCACAAGTGGACACTGACACCGCCGACCTCA
This sequence comes from Pseudomonas sp. G1002, assembly GCF_013385455.1. NCBI lineage: Bacteria > Pseudomonadati > Pseudomonadota > Gammaproteobacteria > Pseudomonadales > Pseudomonadaceae > Pseudomonas > Pseudomonas sp. G1002. Next base: position 24,482 of record NZ_JACAPY010000035.1, on the reverse strand, counting down.
AAGCCAAGCTCGCCGCCGCCGAACAACAGCGCGCGCTGGTGGCGAAAAAAACCATCCGCGCACCGTTTGCCGGGCGCATCGGCATCACCAGCGTCAACCCTGGCCAATACCTCAACCCCGGCGACAAGATCGCCACGCTGCAAACCTTCGATCCGATCTACATCGACTTCACGGTGCCCCAGACTCAAATGGAGGCCATCGCCATCGGCCAAGGGGTTTCGGTAACGGCCGACGGACTGTCGAATCAAACCTTCACCGGCAAGATCAGCACCATCGACACCCAGTTCGACGCCACCACGCGCAATGTCACCGTGGAAGCCACCGTCGACAACCCCAAACAGAACCTGGTGCCCGGGATGTTTGCCCGCGCCATGGTCAACTCCGGTGCGACGCAGCGCTACCTCACCGTTCCGCAGACATCGGTGACCTACAACCCTTACGGCACCACGGTATTCATTGCCACATCGAGCAAGAACGACAAGGGTGAGGAAGTCCTCACCGCGCAACAGACCTTTATCAAGACCGGACCGACCCGGGGCGATCAGGTGGCGATCCTGTCGGGCGTGAAGGAAGGTGACCTGCTGATCACCAGCGGCCAGATGAAGCTCAAGAATGGCTCGCCGGTGAAGGTCGATAACAGCGCCGCGCCGCTGAACGATCCTGCGCCGACTCCCCAAGAACACTAAAGGTGTCCCATGAAGCTTACCGATACCTTTATCCAGCGGCCGGTCTGGGCGATTGTCGTCTCGCTGTTCATCCTGATCCTGGGGCTGCGCTCGATCTTCGAATTGCCGGTGAACCAATGGCCACGCACCGAAAATACCGTGGTCACCATCACTACCGCCTACTACGGCGCGGACGCCTCCACCGTTGCCGGCTTTATTACCCAGCCGCTTGAATCGGCCATCGCCCAGGCCCAGGGCATTGACTACCTGTCTTCAACGAGCATCACCGGTGTCTCGACGATTACCGCCACGCTGCGGCTGAATTACGACGCGAGCAAGGCCCTCACCGAGATCAACACCCAGGTCAACTCGGTCAAGAACCAACTGCCGGCGCAGTCCCAGGAACCAGTGCTGACGGTGGCGGTCGGGCAGACCACAGACGCCATGTACCTGGGTTTCTACAGCGACACCCTGCCCACCAACAACATCACCGACTACCTGGTGCGGGTGGTCAAGCCCAAGCTGGACTCGATCCAGGGCGTGCAAACCGCAGAAATCCTCGGCGGGCGCCAGTTCGCCCTGCGCGCCTGGATGGACCCGAACAAACTGGCAGCGCATAACGTGACCGCCCAGGACGTGTCCACCGCCCTGGCCAACAACAACTACCTGTCTGCCGTCGGTTCCACCCGTGGGCAAACGGTGACGGTCGACCTGACGGCCGGGACCGACTTGCACACCGTGGATGAATTCAAGCGGCTGGTGGTCAAGCAGAAAGGCGATGCCCTGGTGTACCTGGAGGACGTGGCCACCGTCACCCTCGGCGCCGAAAGCTACGACAGCAGCGTGGCGTTTTCCGGCAAGCGTTCGGTGTTCATCGGCATCAAGACGGCGCCGACTGCCAATATCCTGACGGTGGCCGACAGCGTGCGCGAGGCCTTCCCCGAGCTGCAATCCCAGTTGCCCACCGGGGTACGCGGCGAGATCGTGTATGACTCCACGGAGTTCATCAACACCTCGATCTATGAGGTGGTGAAGACCCTGGTCGAGGCGATGATCATTGTGTCGGTGGTGATCTACCTGTTCCTCGGCTCGTTCCGCGCGGTGATCGTGCCGCTGGTGGCGATCCCGCTGTCGCTGGTCGGGACCTTCTTCATCATGTACCTGCTGGGGTACTCGATAAACCTGCTGACCCTGCTTGCCCTGGTATTGGCGATCGGCCTGGTGGTGGACGACGCGATTATCGTGGTGGAAAACGTCGACCGGCATATCAAGGAAGAAGGCAAAGGCGTGCTGGAGGCTGCGCTGGTTGCCGCCCGGGAACTGGGTGGGCCGATCATCGCGATGACCGTGGTGCTGATCGCCGCCTACGTGCCCATCGGACTGCGCAGCGGCCTTACCGGTGCGCTGTTCAAGGAGTTCTGCTTCTCACTGGCGGGTGCCGTGACTGTGTCGGCCGTGGTGGCGTTGACGCTTTCGCCGATGATGACGTCCCGGCTGTTCAAGTCCGGGCAGGAAGAAGGCCGGTTTGCCCGCAAGCTCGATCAGTACTTCGACTGGTTGCGGGGCCGTTACCACCGCGTACTCTCGGGCGGCCTGAACGTATGGCCAGTGCTGGTGACGTTTGGTTTTGTGCTGTTCCTGTTGGTGGCCGCCAGCGGCATGACCGCCAAAAGCGAACTGTCGCCCACCGAGGACCAGGGGCTGGTGTTCATGCAGATCAAGGGCCCGCCCACCGCTTCGCCGCAGCAGATGGAGCGCATCGCCGACCAGGCCTTCCAGATCGCCAACAAAGAGCCGGAATACGCGCAGATGTTCCAGCTGACCGGGTTGCCTATCCTCAACCAGGGCCTGGGCGGTGTGCTGCTGAAAAACTGGGGCGACCGCTCGCGCTCCCAAGCCCAACTGATATTGGAACTCCAGCAGAAATGGAACCAGGTGCCGGGCGCGACCATCGCCGCCTTCCCGCTGCCATCGCTGCCGGGCGCCCAGGGCTTGCCGGTGCAGTTCGTGATCACCACCACCGACTCGGTGGAAAACCTCAACGAAGTCGCCCAGGCCGTGGTGGCCGAGGCCCAGAAACAACAGCTGTTCTATTTCTCCGACATGGACCTGAAACTCGACAAGCCACAAGCCAAGCTGGTGGTGGACCGGGAAAAAATCGCCGCACTGGGCATGACCCAGGCCGACGTCGGTGCGGCGCTGTCCGCGGCACTGGGCGGCAACTACGTGAACTACTTCTCCACTGCCGGGCGCTCGTACAAAGTCATTCCCCAGGTGTTGCAGGTTGATCGCCTCAACCCGGACCAGATTCTCGATTATTACATTCGCACGCCATCCGGCAGCATGATCCAGGCGCGGACCGTGGCGCATATCGAAACCTCGACCCAGCCGGAATCCATCAACCACTTCCAGCAACTCAACTCGGCGACCCTGTCGGGCGTCAGCGGCGTGGCCCAGGGCGAACTGCTGGCGAAACTGAACACCATTCTGACCAATATTGCGCCGTCGGGTTACACCTCGGACTTCTCCGGCGAATCACGCCAGTTCATGCAGGAATCCGGCGGGTTCTTCGGCCTGCTGATGTTCTCAATCCTGATCGTGTACCTGGCCCTGGCGTTTCAGTTCGAGAGTTTCCGCGACCCGGTGGTGATCCTGTTCTCGGTGCCCCCTGCACTCTTCGGCGCGCTGGCGTTTATCACCATGGGCTTTGCCTCGATCAACGTGTACACCCAGGTGGGGCTGGTGACGTTGCTGGGGTTGATCACCAAGCACGGGATCCTGATCGTGCAGTTTGCCAACGAGTTGCAGCGCGTCGGTCACAGCAAGCGTGAGGCCATAGAAGAAGCCGCCGGCGTGCGTCTGCGGCCGATCCTGATGACCACCGCCGCCATGGTGCTGGGCGTGGTGCCGCTGGTGTGGGCCTCCGGTGCCGGGGCTGCGGGACGGCATGACATGGGCCTGGTGATCTTCGCCGGGTTGTCGATCGGTACCGTGCTGACGCTGTTCATGGTGCCTGCGATGTATATGTTCATTGGCTCCACGCACCATCAGGAGGCGGAACAGCCGGTCCCCGTGTAGGAGCGAGCTTGCTCGCTCCTGCAGTGGATCAGTGGGTCAGATCACTACCCGCAGCGCCAAGCCTTCATACGCATCCAGCGTGATGGTGAAATCACCCTCGGGTGTCAGATCGCCCTCCACCCGCTCATTGATGATGTCCACCACCGGCCCGGGCGCAATATCGGGCAGGTGCAGGGTTTCAGTAATAGGCGTCGAGCCGAAGTTCAGCGCCGTGATCTGAGTACCTTTGCCCGCCGGCAGCTCGTGCACCATGATCAACAGCCCCGGGTGCTGCACATCCGGCACCAGGATCTGGCGGCTGGCGGCGATGTCGTAGGCTCGGCGCACCGCGAGGATTCTTTGCAGTTGCGAGGCAAATGAATCCGGGTCGGCCAACTGGCTGATCAGGCTGCCATACAAGGTTTTCGGGCGCGGCATCTGCCCGGCGGATTGCTCCGCATCCGGATTCAGGTCCACCAGGTCATAGGCGCCGCGATGGATCCAGCGTGTGTCGCCATCCAGCATCAAGTGGGCCACCTCCTCCGCCGGTAACGGCAATGCGCCCACCAGGTCCCAGCCGGACAGTGCAAACACCCCCGGTTGCATCGCGTTGTACATCACCAGCAGCAGGTGAATCTGGCGGATCTGCTGGATATCCGCCGGGGTAATCGCCTCAAGGTCGCGAATGCCCAGCGCCGCCGTGATGATGCTGGCGGTGGTGCAGGACACGCCGTTGGTCACGAACTTCAGGTTATACGGCGCGTGTTCGCCAGCCAGGCGTTCGTACATCTGCTCGCGGATATGCTCGCGCAGGATGCCGCCGGGAAAGGTCTGCCCCTGATAGAGGTAGGTGTCATGGGCGTGCAACGTCCAGAAGTGCACCAGTTCCAGGGTCAGCTCGTCATGGTTCTGCAAGGCGTGGATCAGCGAGCCGGGGTCGATGCCCAGGGTGTGCATCTCCCGCAGCATCAGGCGCAGGAATTCGGTGTCGCCCATCAATAACGCGTGCTGGTAAGCCGGGCGCGTGATGAAGTCGTAGGACAGGTCTGCGCCGCCGTGGGACATGGCGGCGATGTCGTCCACCGTCAGGTTCAATTCCTGGAAGCTGAAACCGCCCGCCTTGCGAATCGCGCCGCCCAGGATCTGGTTGCCGGTGATGGACAGCGGATGGCTTTCAGACCAGGCGTTACCTTCCAGTTTTCGTTCCACACCGAGGAAACCGTTGGCATCCAGGCGCAGGATTTTCGCCCCCATTACGTCGATGGCGTGCAGGGCGTCGCCGATGATCATCTGCTGCGCGGCGAAGGTCGGGTCCAGCCAGTTCAGCGATGGTTGCCCTTCCTTGAAGTAATGCAGGTACACCCAGCGGCGGGGCTTGCCGTCCACGCCGATGACCACATCAGTCGCGCTCCAGTCGGTTTCCTTGACCCCGGGTTCGAAGAAGATCACCCGTTGCAACTGGCCGACGATGTAGTGCTTGTCCCTGAGCACGTCGACCTGCTGCGGGCTGAGGTTCTGCGCATCGCGGCCCTCGCTGATGTCGGGCAGCAGCGGCCAGTCTTCTTCGCGGATCTCCACCATGTGGTAGAGCCCGGGATAGTCTTCGTAGGCCATCTCGGCCAGGCGGAAGTCTGCGCCCTTGCCGGTGTGGGACGGGATCACATCGTCAATGATCACCGCGTTGTGCGCGGCGGCCATGCGAGCCAGCGCCTGAAGCTGGGCTTCGGTGCCCAGTTGCGGGTCGATGTCGAAGCTGATGCGGTCAAAATTGCCGTCAATGGTGGGAGTGTGCTCGGTACCGGATAGACCGCCCGAGCGTTTCAACGGGCCGTTATGGATGCCCTGGATGCCGATTTTCGACAGCGCGTGCCACAAGGTATCATCCCCCAGGGCCTCCAGTACGCTGCCGTTCTCACGGGTGACGATGGACGCCGGATAGGCCGTGAACCACACCGATGCCAGGGCTGAAGCATCACGGGGCCGGGTATGGGCATACGGCTGTTGCCACAACCGGCCTTGCCCCGAGTAGAGCCTGGCGCGCTGCTTGGCGGCATGCAGCATCGATTGTTCCACCAGCCAGGCCACATGTTTCTTATCGGCGTCCGTCATAAATCAATCACCTGCACCCATGAAGTAGTCGGTTGCGGTGGCTGCATATGAACCACCGTTCGTTACTGTATGAGGCCCCGGGCGGCGATTCGTTGCATCCGGGATGGCGACCCTTCCCCGGCCTAGACCCATCCACCGTCCACAATGAAGTTCTGTGCGGTACACATCGCCGATACATCAGAGGCCAGGAACAGCGCCATATTGGCGATATGTTCCGGCTCCACACTGCCCGGCAGGCACTGGCTGCGGGCGATCAACTCCCGGGCCGCGTCATCCACCCACATCGCCAGTTGTTTCTCGGTCATCACCCAGCCCGGCACCAGCGTATTGACCCTGATACGGCTGGGCCCAAGCTCCCGCGCCAGGGCCCGGGTCATGCCGTGGGCGGCGGCTTTGCTGGCGGCGTATACCGGGTAGCCGCTGGAAGCCATCATCCAGCCGATGGAACCCAGGTTGATGATCGACCCACCGCCTGCGGCCTTCATCATCGGCACCACGGCCCGGGCCGCGAAAAACCCGTGCTTCAGGTTGACCGAAATCAGTTGGTCGAACCGCTCCGAGTCGATTTCATCCAGGGTGTGCCGAACGTCATTGGCGGCATTGTTCACCAGCACGTCGATCGGCCCAAGGCTCTGCGCCAGGCACGCTATCGCGGCCTTGTACGCGATCTCGTCGGTGATATCGCAATGGGCGAATTCGACGGCATGGCCCTCGGCCGACAATATCGCCGCCAATCGGTCGCCCTGCCCTTGCGCCCGGTCCACGAAGGCTACCTTGGCCCCCTGGCGTGCGAAGGCACGCACCATGGCCTCGCCTATCCCGGAAGCACCGCCGGAGATCAGCACGGTTTTATCCCGCAGGTCCGGGTACATCGCCTGCGCGCCGGGCTGTTTTTCAGTGTTCATGGGGCAGTCACTCCGCTGTATTTAGTCTTATTTTATATTGCATGTTTTGCGATATTGGCTATAAATCAGCCCTGCAGCCGAATAAATAGTAGAACTATTTAATTAACAACAATAAAGGTAGCTCAGTCATGCGGCAATCCCGATTCCTGCTTACCGGCCTTGGCCTCTCCCTGGCGGTGGCCAGCCTGGGCGCTCAGGCGGCTGGCTTGTCCAGCGAACACAAACCCTTCGGTAAAACCAATGACGGCACCGCCGTCGAGCAGTATGTATTGCGTAACAGTCATGGCGTACAAGCCACGGTCATCACCTATGGCGCGGTCTTGCAGTCGCTGAAAGTACCCGACAAACACGGCCAGTTCGCCGACGTGGTGCTGGGCTTCGATGACGTCCAGGGCTACCAGGCCGGTACCGCGTTCTTCGGCGCGACCATCGGCCGTTTTGGCAACCGCCTGGACAAGGGCAGCTTTGAACTGGACGGCAAACGCTATCAAGTGCCCCTCAACGACGGGCCGAACTCGCTGCACGGCGGCCCGCAAGGTTTCGACAAGCATGTGTGGAAAGCCCAGCCGGTCAAGCAGGACGATTCGGTGGGCGTGACCCTGAGCTACCTGTCCAAGGACGGCGAGATGGGTTTCCCCGGCAACCTGAAAGTCGATGTCACCTATAGCCTCAACGACAAGAACGAACTGCACATCGACTACAAGGCCACCACCGACAAACCCACGGTGCTCAACCTCACCAACCACAGTTACTTCAACCTCGCCGGCGCCGGCAGCGGTGATGTGCTCAAGCAGGTCGCCACCCTGCATGCCAGCCATTACACCCCGGTCAACAGCACCCTGATTCCCACCGGCGAACTGGCCCCGGTCGCCGGCACGCCGATGGACTTTCTCAAGCCCACTGCCATCGGCCAGCACATCAAGGACGATCATCCCCAGCTGAAATTCGCCGAACCTAAACAAGGCGGTTTTGACTTCAACTGGGTGCTGGATGCCAAGGGTGATATCGGCAAACTGGCCGCCGACGTTCGTGACCCGCAGTCCGGTCGCCGCTTGCAGCTGTATACCAGCGAGCCTGGCGTGCAGTTCTATACCGGCAACTTCCTCGACGGGACGATCAAGGGCAAGGGTGGCAAGCCTTACGCCCACTGGAGTGCGTTCACCCTGGAAACCCAGCATTTTCCCGACGGCCCCAACCAGCCGAGCTTCCCCTCTACCCGTCTCGATCCTGGCCAGACCTACACGCAGAATACCGTGCTGAAATTCTCTGCTGACTAAACTTGTGGGAGCTGTCGAGCTTTGGCGAGGCTGCGATGACGTCGGCACTATCAATATCCAAGGTGCCTGACCCACCGCTATCGCAGCCTCGCCAAAGCTCGACAGCTCCCACAGTACCGGCGTTAGCAGGGCTGCCGGGAAACGTCAGCGGCCATCAGTTCCACAAACCGATCTTTTCCAGCTCCTGCTTGAAGTTCTCGCGGGTGATCAGCGTCACCTCATCCATGGCCGTGTACTTCGGCGGCTCCTTACCCGTAGTGACCCACTCGAACATCATGCTCGCGGTGTTGTAGCCCTCGATGTGCGGGCTGGGCAGCATCGAGCCGAAGAAGCCGCTGTTGGCTTTCTTCAATTCGCCAATGGCATCGGTGCCGTTGATGCCGATGCCGATGACATTCGCCGCCGCAAACCCGGCGCTTTCGGTGGCGCGCACGCCGCCAAGCACGGTGTTGTCATTCATGCCGCCGATGATCAGGTTTTTCGCGCCGCCGGGCAGCTTGACCAGCGCCGAGTTGGTGGCGTCCATGCTGCCGGGGACGTCGAGGGTCTTGAGGGCTGCGTACAGGATGTGGTCATCCGGAATGCCCGCGGCCTTCAGGGATTTGACCGAGCCATCAGTGCGCTTTTTGCCGGTATCGAGTTCGTTGTAGGTGTTGATCACCGCATAGGTGTCCTTCCAGTCCCAGCCACGTTTTTTCGCTTCAGTGGCCATGGCACTGCCCTGCTTCTCGCCCACTTCAAACGCGGCCATGCCCAGGTAAGGCACGTCTTCCATGAAGTTGCCCTTGGCATCCACAAAACGGTCATCCACGGCGATCACTTTCAAGCCGTTGGCTTTGGCCTTGGCCATGATCGCCGGGCCGAGGGACACGTCCGGCGGGCAAATCACAAAACCCTTGGCACCATTAGCGGCCAGGCTGTCGATGGCCGAGAGGGTTTTTTCGCCGTCGGGCACGGCGATCTTGATCACCTCGAAGCCCTTGTCCTTGCCGGCCTTTTCGGCGAAGGCCCATTCGGTCTGGAACCAGGGCTCTTCCGCCTGCTTGACCAGAAAGCCGATCTTCACCGGCTCGGCCGCCAGCAACAGGCTGCTCAGGCCGACGGCGGACACCGCCACAGCGGCGCAGCACAGGGAACGGATACCACGACGACGATTCATAGGGTGACTCCTTGTTGTTGTTTTTGAGTGCGTTAAACAGCCTGTTGGTTATCCTGCAAAGCGGTGGCAGGTTTTCCCCGGCACATCGACCTCAATGGCCAGCACCGCACCGTCCAGCGGGTGATCCAGCGGGCTGGCGGCACTGGTGATGTACAAGGTCTTGAGGTCGGGGCCTGCGAACACGCAACTGGTGGGACGGCTGACCGGCAATTCGATGACCCGGTCAACTTCACCGTCCGGCGTCAGCCGCAGCAGGCAGCTGCCGTCCCAGCGGGCGTTCCAGATATAGCCTTCGGCGTCCATGGCCGAGCCGTCCGGGCCACCCCGGGAGTGAGGCCCGAACCAGACCTGCGCGGGTGCGAGCTGGCCCTGTTCATTAATCGGATATTGATAGAGCGTGCCGTCCAGGCTGTCGCCGAAATGCACGTGGGTGGCGGCGTCGTTCCACAGCAAGGTGTTGGGAATGCCCAAGCCTTGCAGCAACGGTGTGACCTGCCCGTCGGTATCGACCCGGAACAGGCCGCCGGAACGTCGCAGCACCGGCAAGTCTTCACCGTGCTCGCCGATGTTGTTCTGCATGGTGCCCAGCCACAGCCGGCCCTGGGCGTCGCAGCGGGCTTCGTTGGCACGGTTGCCCGCTTGCGGATCGGCGACGCAAAGCAAGGTCAGGCGTGGATCGCTCGGCGTCGAATCGAGGTCGAGGCGATACACGCCGCTGCTCAGGGTCACCAGTGCATCGCCGCTGGCGCACGGGATAAACGCCGAGACCGGCTCAGGCAATTGCCAGGTGTGCAATTGCCCGCCCTGCAGGCGCAAGGCCTGCTGGCCGATGATGTCCACCCAATACAAGGCCTGGCCCGGTACATCCCAGAACGGCCCTTCGCCCAGCCGAGCCCGGTGCGGTGTGACTGCGGTCCACGACATGAAACCTCCTGCTTTCTTGTTGTTTTCAGGTGGTACCGGTTACAGCGCGTCGCGCGACGGCTGCCCATCTACCAGACGCTGAATGCGCAACGGGTTGGCATTCTTCAGCGCGTCGGGGAGCAGGCTATCAGGGTAATTCTGAAAGCACACAGGTCGCAGGAAACGCTCGATCGCCAGGGTGCCCACGGAAGTGCCACGGGCATCCGAAGTCGCCGGATACGGCCCGCCATGGACCATCGCGTCACACACCTCGACGCCCGTGGGGTAGCCGTTGAGCAGGATGCGGCCAACCTTTTGCTCCAGCAGCGGCGTCAACTCGCCGAACTGGGTGAAATCCGCCGGCTCGCCAATGATCGTCGCGGTCAATTGGCCGTGCAGGCCGTGCAACGCCGCAGTGAGTTGGGCCTGGTCGGCGACTTCCACGAACACCGTGGTGGGGCCGAACACTTCCTCCTGCAGCACTTCATCGCCGTTGATCAGCAGGCTGGCGTCCGCTTTGAATAGCTGTGGCTGCGCCTGATTGCCGGTTTGCGTCTGGCCCGCCAGGTGCTCGATGCCAGGATGGGCCAGCAGCGTGTGCAGGCCTTTGCCGTAGCTGTTCAAGGTGCCGGCATTGAGCATGGTTTGCGCGGGCTGGCCGCCGATCAGTTGGGCGACCTGTTGGGTGAGGCCTGTGAACGCTGGCGAGGCAATCCCGATCACCAGCCCCGGGTTCGTGCAGAACTGGCCGCACCCCTGCACCACCGAGGCGACCAGGTCGCGGGCGATGGTGTCTGCCCGGGTTTGCAGGGCCTGGGGCAAGACGATCACCGGGTTGATGCTGGACATCTCGGCGAACACCGGGATCGGTTGCGGGCGTGCCGCCGCCATATCGCACAACGCCCGGCCGCCTTTGAGCGAGCCGGTGAAACCCACGGCCTGGATCGCCGGGTGCTTGACCAGCGCTTCCCCCACACCGCCGCCGAAGATCATGTTGAACACGCCGCCGGGCATACCTGTGCGCTCGGCCGCCCGCATGATCGCATCGGCGACCCGCTCGGCGGTGGCCATGTGGCCGCTGTGGGCCTTGAACACCACGGGGCAACCGGCCGCCAGCGCGGCGGCGGTGTCGCCACCGGCAGTGGAAAAGGCCAGGGGGAAATTGCTCGCCCCAAACACCGCGACCGGCCCCAGGCCGATGCGGTATTGGCGCAGATCCGGGCGCGGCAAGGGCTGACGATCCGGCAGCGCCTGGTCGATCCGCGCGCCGTAGAAATCACCGCGCCGCAGTACCTTGGCGAACAACCGCATCTGGCCGCTGGTACGACCGCGCTCACCCTGGATACGCCCGGCGGGCAATGCCGTTTCGCGGCAGACCAGGGCGACAAAGTCATCGCCCAGGGCGTCCAGTTCATCGGCTATCGCCTCCAGGAACGACGCACGATGCTGCGCGCTCAGGCTGCGATAGGCCGGGTAAGCCTGAGCGGCGGCGTTGGCCGCGGCGTCGACCTCCTGCGCGGTGGCCTGGTAGAAATCAAAGGGCAATGCCTCGCCACTGGTGGCGTCGATGCTCTGCAGGGTGATGCTGCCGGCAGCGCTGCGCTGGCCGCCGATGTAGTTGTGGCCACAAATCCGGGTCATGCCTGTCTCCTTCAAAGGGTGCCTATGCCGCCAGGTGCCACGCCGCTGTTGGCCACGGCAATGCCGTTGATCAATGGCGCGCCGAATTCGGCCTGGCTGATTTCAAACACATCGCCTGGCTGGGTACGAATGCCGTCGGCAAACGACAAGGTGGCGGTGCCGAAGAAATGGATATGCACGTCACCTGGGCGCAGGAACTGGGTGTATTTGAAATGGTGGTATTCAAGGTTTTCGAGGCTGTGGCACATATTGGCTTCGCCACTGAGGAATTCGTGCTGCCACAGCACCTCGCCATTGCGCACGATACGGCTGGTGCCCGCCAGGTGCCGGGGCAGTTCACCCAGGCGCAACTCGGGACCATAGCTGCAACTGCGCAGCTTGGAGTGGGCCAGGTACAGGTAATTCTTGCGCTCCATCACGTGGTCGGAAAACTCGTTGCCCACCGCGTATCCCAGGCGATACGGCTTGCCGTCGTGACCAATCACATACAGCCCGGCGATTTCCGGCTCTTCGCCGGCGTCTTCGGCAAACGCTGGCCACGGGAATGGCTGGCCGGGACGCACCACGATGCTGCCGTCGCCCTTGTAGAACCATTCCGGCTGCACACCGGCCTGGCCAGAAGCCGGTTTGCCGCCCTCCACGCCCCATTTGAAGATGCGCATGCTGTCGGTCATCGCGCTTTCGTCACTGGCGTTCTGGTGCATCTTGTCCCGCGCCGACGCACTGCCCAGGTGGGTCAGGCCGGTACCGCTGACCAGCGTGTGGGCCGGGTCCGGGTGATCCAGCGGTGGCAAGATCTTCTGCGCGGCCAGCAGTCTGGCGTAGTCGTGGCTCTCGGCCAGGCCGAGGTGGTCTATGTGCTGTTGCAAGGTGACGCCAGCTTCGATGGCGGCGAGTGCCAGGTCGCGTACCGTGCGGGCGGCCCGCACCTCGCGTACCTGATCGCCGTCGACCACGCCCACTCGGCGTTCGCCGTTGTTCAATTCAAACTGCACTAACCCCATGAGTGTTCTCCTGATTGCCAATTAAGTACGCGTGGCGCCACGGGCGCTGGCGGCGAACTGGTCGGGCGGCAGCACGTGCCTGCGCTCCAGCAACCGATAGACCACCCCGGTCAACACCACCCCGAACAGCATCACGCACGCCAGGAAGTACAAGCCCGACGCAAGGTTGCCGGTGTACTCCTTGAGGGCGCCGATCACGAACGGCCCGATGTAGCCGCCGAGGTTGCCCACCGAGTTGATCAAGGCGATGCCCGCCGCTGCACTCGCGCCGGCAAAGAAACGTCCCGGCAAGGTCCAGAACACCGCCGTGCAAGAAAACAGCGCAAACGCCACCAGGCACAGCGCTGCCAGTTGCCACAGCGGCACTGTCAGCCAGGCGCTGAGGAACAGGCCGATGGCGCCCAACACGTAGAGCACGGCGAGATGACCGTAGCGATCATTCAGGCGATCGGAACTGCGCGGGACGATCAGCAAACCGATGATCCCGAAGATGTAGGGCACTGCCGACACAAACCCGGTGGTCAGGTCGCTGCCGCCAAACTGCTTGATCAAGGTCGGCAGCCACAGGCCCAGCCCATAAATGCTCAAAGTCACCGGCAGGTAGAACAGCGCCAGCAGCAGCACGCGTTTGTCCTTCAGCGCATGCAGCGGGTTGCCGTGCCGGGTCTGGCCGTAGGCTTGCAGGTCTTTGGCCAGCTCGCCGGTGAGCCAGGCCTTCTCCGCCTGGTCCATCCATTTCACCTGTTGCGGCCCATCCGGCAGGTAGCGCAGCACCGGCCAGGTCAGCAGGATCGCCGGGGTGCCGATGACGATGAACAACCACTGCCAGCCGTGCAGGCCGAGTATCCCGTCCATGCCGAGCAAGCCGCCCGCCACGGGGCCGGTGATCATCATCGCGATGGGTTGGGACAGGATGAACAGCCCGAGGATCTTGCCGCGGTGCCTCACCGGGAACCATTGGGTGATGTAGTAGAGGACACCCGGGAAGAACCCGGCTTCGGCGGCGCCCAGCAGAAAGCGCATCACATAGAAACTGTGGGGGCCCTGGACGAATGCCATGCCGATGGTAATCGCGCCCCAGGTCACCATGATTCGTGCGAACCAGCGCCGCGCGCCGAAACGGTCGAGCATCAGGTTGCTGGGGATTTCCAGCAGGAAGTAGCCAATAAAGAACAGCCCTGCTCCCAGCCCATACGCCGCATCGCCGATGCCGACATCCGCGCCCATGTGCAATTTGGCGAAGCCCACGGCCGAGCGATCCACGTAGGCAATCAGGTACAGCAAGATCAGGAAGGGAATCAGTTTCAGCGTGATGCGACGTATCAGCCGCTGTTCCTGGCTCATGTGAGCGGTCTCCGATTGTTATTTTTATAGAGCGTTTCGGGTTGCCTCTCGCGGAAAACCGCCAGGGCCAGGCCTCGTTGAATCGGACTATATAGTAATACTATTTAATCAACAACACTTCCAAACACCCGAATTTACGCCTATGTTAAGCCGAGAATGGATCAATATAGTCTTACAATAAGAGAGTCAGCCATGTCCGAGAAAAAGCCCGTCCTGCGCTCCGCCAGCTGGTTTGGTACCGCCGATAAAAACGGCTTCATGTACCGCAGCTGGATGAAAAACCAGGGGATTGCCGATCATCAGTTCCACGGCAAACCGATCATCGGGATCTGCAATACCTGGTCGGAGCTGACGCCCTGCAACGCGCACTTCCGCCAGATTGCCGAGCATGTGAAACGCGGCGTGATCGAAGCCGGTGGCTTTCCGGTGGAATTTCCGGTGTTCTCCAACGGCGAATCGAACCTGCGCCCCACCGCGATGCTCACCCGTAACCTGGCCAGCATGGACGTGGAGGAAGCCATTCGCGGCAACCCCATCGACGGCGTGGTGCTGCTGACCGGCTGTGACAAGACCACCCCGGCGCTGCTGATGGGCGCCGCCAGTTGCGACGTGCCGGCGATCGTCGTCACCGGCGGGCCGATGCTCAACGGCAAGCACAAGGGCCAGGACATCGGCTCGGGCACCGTGGTGTGGCAGCTCAGCGAACAGGTCAAGGCGGGCACCATTACCCTCGACGATTTCCTCGCGGCCGAAGGCGGCATGTCCCGCTCGGCGGGCACCTGCAACACCATGGGCACCGCCTCGACCATGGCCTGCATGGCCGAAGCACTCGGCACTTCCCTGCCCCACAACGCGGCGATTCCCGCGGTGGATGCGCGGCGTTATGTACTGGCGCACATGTCCGGCATGCGTGCGGTGGAGATGGTGCGCGAAGACCTGAAGCTGTCGAAGATCCTGACCAAGGAGGCTTTCGAAAACGCGATTCGCGTCAACGCAGCCATCGGCGGCTCGACCAACGCGGTGATTCACCTGAAAGCCATCGCCGGACGCATCGGCGTCGAGCTCGACCTGGACGACTGGACCCGCATGGGCCGTGGCATGCCGACCATCGTCGACCTGCAGCCGTCCGGGCGCTTCCTGATGGAGGAGTTCTACTACGCTGGCGGCCTGCCGGCGGTGCTGCGCCGCCTCGGTGAGGCCAACCTGATCCCGCACCCGAATGCCTTGACCGTCAACGGCAAGTCCCTCGGCGAAAACACCCGCGAAGCACCGATCTACGGCCAGGACGAAGTGATCCGCACCCTCGACAACCCGATCCGCGCCGACGGCGGCATTTGTGTGCTGCGGGGCAACCTCGCACCACTGGGTGCAGTCCTCAAGCCCTCGGCTGCCAGTGCCGAACTGATGCAGCATCGCGGGCGTGCCGTGGTGTTCGAGAACTTCGACATGTACAAGGCACGGATCAACGACCCGGAACTGGACGTGGATGCCAACTCGATCCTGGTGATGAAAAACTGCGGGCCCAAGGGTTATCCGGGCATGGCGGAAGTCGGCAACATGGGCTTGCCGGCCAAACTGCTGGCCCAGGGCGTGACCGACATGGTGCGGATTTCCGATGCGCGCATGAGCGGCACGGCCTACGGCACCGTGGTGTTGCACGTGGCCCCGGAAGCGGCGGCCGGCGGCCCGTTGGCCGCGGTCAAGGAAGGCGACTGGATCGAACTCGATTGCGCCAATGGCCGCCTGCACCTGGACATCCCGGACGCCGAACTGGCGGCCCGCATGGCCGACCTTGCGCCGCCCGAGCAACTGATTGTCGGGGGTTACCGGCAGCTGTACATCGACCACGTATTACAGGCAGACCAGGGCTGCGACTTCGACTTCCTGGTGGGCTGCCGTGGCGCCGAAGTGCCGCGTCATTCCCACTAATTGGGACGGGAGCAATGTTATGATGCCGCGTATTTCGCCAGAGTAGCCTCCCTGTTATGGATCAGCAGCCGACCAAGCCGCGCAAGAGCATGCACGCCCAAATCGTCCAGGACTTGGGCATGCACATCGTTTCCGGGCGCTTCAAGCCGGAAGAACGGTTGCCCATGGAGGCCACCTTGTGCGAGGAGTACAAGGTCAGCCGCTCGGTATTGCGTGAGGCGACCCGGGTGCTCAGCGCCAAGGGCCTGGTGATTTCCAAGCCCAAGGTTGGCGCCGTGGTGCGCCCACGGGTGCAGTGGCACCTGCTGGACCCGGACGTGCTGACCTGGCTGATGCAGTCGACACCCCACAGCGAGTTTTTCAACACCCTGGCCGGTGTGCGCCGGATCCTCGAGCCGGAAATCGCCGCGATGGCCGCGACCACCGCCACCGACGCCGACATCGCCACCATCGAAAAAGCCTACCTCGGCATGGAAACCGCCAATACCCACGAAACGTTGCTGCAGGCTGACCTGGACTTCCACCGGGCGATTGCCGATGCGACCCGCAACGACTTGCTGGCCTACATGTGCAACATGCTGTCGCTGCCACTTCGCGAGTCCATCAACATCACCAACCGTCGCCCCGACATCCAGGGCCTCAGCCTGCCCCGGCACAAAGCGATCCTCACCGCGATCAAGAACCGTGACGCCCTCGGCGCGCGGCATGCCTCCCTGGTGCAACTGGACGATACCCGGGTGGCGCTGGACACCGTGATGAACGTGTTGACGCCGCTGTAGCGCCAGGCAACCCACCGTCAAGTCGAGGCCGCCCTTGGATTACTTCGCTGCGTTAACCGCCTTTGTCGAAGCCGCCGAGGGCAATAACTTCTCCCGTGCCGCCGACCGGCTTGGCATCAAGGCTTCCACGGTTTCACGCTACGTGAAGGACCTTGAACAGGACCTCGGCATCGCCTTGTTCAACCGCTCTACCCGTACGCTGCACCTGACCGAGGGTGGCCAGACATTCCTGACGCACGCACGCCGGGTACTGGACGAGCTGGAACAAGCCAAGGCGGCCACCTCCGCGCTGAACGAACAACCACGGGGCGTGCTCAAGCTCAACCTGCCGCCCGCCTTTGCCCGCCACCATATCCTTCCCACCTTGAATGCCTTCCTGGCTCGCTACCCGCAGATCAAGCTGGAACTGGTGCTGGACGACAGCCACGTCAACCTGATTCATGCCGGCGCGGACCTGGCGATCCGCATTGGCACCCTGGCGGATTCCACGTTGAAGGCACGCAAGATCTGCGATGAGCGCTACCGGCTGGTGGCCAGCCCGGCGTTTTGCCGGGAGTATCCGGCGCCGGTCAACCCTGCCGACCTGGCTGCCATGCCGGCGATTCTGGGGGCGGCTGACAGCGCATTTGCCAACGGGCGTGAGGTGTCACCGCTGGTGCATAAACACAGCATCCGGATCAACGACCTGGACGCACAATTGATCGCCGCACAACAGGGCCTGGGATTTGCCTTGCTGCCCGACTGGCTGGTAGCCAAACCCATTGAAACCGGCGAGTTGCTGGTGTGGTTGCCTGAGTGGGATATCCGCATCGCAGGCCGTGAATCGGCGGTTTGGTTCGTTTATCCACCCAAGCGCATCGTGTCTTCCAAAGTGCGGTGCTTCATCGACTTTATCGTCGAGCAACTGGGCGAAACACCGCACTGGAAACGTCTCAGCTGAAGCGGATATCCAGCGACCGCAGATAGGTTTGCAGCCCCGCATCCTGGATCGGAATCAGGAAGGCTTCCGTGTCGGACTCATTGAAGTGGGCATGCCAGTAACCTGGCGGCGTCACGAACGCCAGGCCCGGCGACCAGTCGACCCGCACCGGGTTGCGGATCTGCCCATCGGCGTCCAGTTCGGTGCCCACCAGCGAATAGCAGCCCTTGGGGCAATCAATGATGAAATCCAGCGCAATCGACTGGTGTCGGTGGGGCTTCTGAATCGACCCCGGCGGCAGGATGCCGTACATCGCCCACAGCACATGGGTCACGGTGCGAGTCTGCGGGAAGTTGCGATTGCCCAGCAGGATGCTGATACGGCTACGGTCCTGGGCGCGGGGATCATCGGCCGCTTCCCGCAGTTTTGCGTTGGCCAGCTCCGCGGGATACAGCGTCGGCACGAAGCGATCGGCACTGCGGATCACGCCCAGGTAACGCAACAGCGGCTCATCGTGGACGTAATACAGGCGCGCATCCTCTGATGCGCTGAACCGCGCTTGCTGCAGACCTGGCAGCGCAATGAAGCAGCCTTTGGTCCAGTCGATGCGGTGCGCGCCCTGAACCACACTGCCCTGCCCGGCGATGACATAAAACACCTGTGAGGTGGCGTTGGGGTGCAGTTCCAGCGTATCGCCGGCGTTCAGGCGAATGAAGTTCGCACACAGCCCCGGACCGGTGGCCGGACCTTCGCAACCCAAGGCATCGCTGAGGTCCAGCGGCACTACCCGAGAGGGCCCACTGTCGTACAGCGAGGCCGGGAAGCTGTGATAGGGAATGCGGGTGATCAGGTTGGCGCTGATGGGATTGGCGGCCTTGCTGTATTCAAAGTATTCGGCATCGAGCAGGTGCTGCGGTTGGGTATCGGCCACGTCAGGCTTGAATTCGCTATTCATTATGATCACCTCAATCTACGACTGGATTTCGCATGCCCCGTGGGGCGCTGCGGCGGTGAAAGAACTATAGGCATTCAGCGGCGGTGGATTAATCCCTCATCTTGCACAGCAGTTGTGCGAAATGGGGCAGGCACAAGCCTCTCTTGGTGTACTGATAGTTGGATTCAACCAACTATCAAAGTGCCACTTTATAAGTAAGTTAAATATATATACATCAGCGCCCATAAAAAATCCGCCGCAGAGACTGCGGCGGCAAACCAAAGGATGTTGTCGAAGCAGAGCGGCTAAGACAGGGTTAAAACTACAGCAGCGTGCGCATATGCACAGTGAATTTTAATTAATCGAGTTTAATCGGCAGTGCACCTGCGCACGCAACTATTGGCAATTAAACTATCCACGAAACAACAGGCTAGTTAAACAAACACGGTTGATCGTGGACTTTCGTTTTACCTTGCTGCTTCGCCGAAAAGGCCCGGGTTTGCCCCGGGCCTTTTTTTCGGGGACCATATCGGCCTTCTTTCTGATGTCACCCAAGGGAATCCCATGGCCAACCACGACCTCGCCTTCACCCCCGATCTCGACCCGGACTCCATCTCTTCCGACGTTATCGGCTTCAACGGCATCCTCGTCTCCACGCAAATCCCTACCCGCGCCGACGGCAGCCTGGAGCTTGGCGACATCACCCTGCAAAGCGAATGCACCCTGCAAGCCCTCAAGGTGGCCCTGGAACGTGCCGGCAGTTCGATTGACCGGGTCATGCACCTGACCATCTACCTGACCGACATGGCCGACCGCGCCGCTTTCAATGAAGTCTACAAGCGCTACTTCGCCAAGCCCTGGCCGGTGCGTGCGGCGGTTGGTGTTGCCGCCCTGGCCGTCGAAGGCATGCGGGTTGAAGTCACTGCGATGGCCGCCAAGGGCTGAGTCAAACGCTCTATATCAACCAACGATGATCAAATGTGGGAGCTGTCGAGCTCCAGCGAGGCTGCGATGGGATCGCCGCGGTGTCACTGATACACCGCGGTGTCTGCATCGCGGGCAAGCCCGGCTCCCACCGTTGAGTGCATTCCAATTTGGGAGCACACCTGGGGCTTGATAGATGTCGATAGCGCATTTCGCAGCTACAATGCCCGCCTCCGTGACAAGCCTGACTAAAAAAACTATGTCCTTGCCCAAGCATCACCTGGAATTGCTCAGCCCTGCGCGCGATGTTGCCATCGCCCGCGAGGCCATCCTGCATGGCGCCGACGCCGTGTACATCGGCGGCCCGAGTTTCGGCGCGCGCCATAACGCCTGCAACGACGTGAGCGATATCGCGCAGTTGGTGGAGTTCGCTCGGCGCTACCATGCGCGGGTGTTCACCACCATCAACACGATCCTGCACGACAACGAGCTTGAGCCGGCGCGCAAGCTGATCCACGAGCTTTACGATGCCGGCGTCGACGCGCTGATCGTCCAGGACCTGGGGGTGATGGAGCTGGATATCCCGCCCATCGAACTGCATGCCAGCACCCAGACCGACATCCGCACCCTGGGCCGGGCCAAGTTCCTCGACCAGGCCGGTTTTTCGCAGCTGGTGTTGGCCCGTGAGCTGAACCTGCAGGAAATCCGTGCGATTGCCGATGAAACCGATGCCGCCATCGAGTTCTTCATCCACGGTGCCTTGTGCGTGGCCTTCTCCGGCCAGTGCAACATCTCCCACGCCCAGAATGGCCGCAGCGCCAACCGCGGCGATTGCTCCCAGGCCTGCCGCCTGCCCTACACCCTGAAGGATGACCAGGGCCGTGTGGTTGCCTTTGAAAAGCACCTGTTGTCGATGAAAGACAACAACCAGAGCGCCAACCTGCGCGCCCTGGTGGATGCCGGCGTGCGTTCGTTCAAGATTGAAGGCCGCTACAAGGACATGGGCTATGTGAAGAACATCACCGCCTATTACCGCCAGCGCCTGGACGAGATTCTTGAAGACCGTCCGGACCTGGCCCGCGCTTCCAGCGGCCGCACCGCGCATTTCTTCCTGCCGGACCCGGAAAAGACCTTCCATCGTGGCAGCACCGACTACTTCGTCACCGACCGCAAGGTCGACATCGGCGCCTTCGACACCCCAACCTTTACCGGCCTGCCGGTGGGTGTGGTGGAAAAAGCCGGCAAGCGTGACTTGCAAGTGATCACCCATGAGCCGCTGTCCAACGGCGACGGCCTCAACGTGCTGATCAAGCGTGAAGTGGTGGGTTTCCGCGCCAACATTGCCGAGCCAAAAGGCGAGTTCGAAGAGGACGGCGAGAAGCGCTATCGCTACCGCGTCGAGCCCAACGAGATGCCGGCCGGCTTGCACCAACTGCGGCCGAACCATCCGTTGAACCGCAACCTGGACCATAACTGGCAACAGGCGCTGCTCAAGACTTCCGCCGAACGCCGGATCGGCGTGTCATGGGCGGCTCGCCTGCAGGAAGATCGCCTGGAACTGACCGTCACCAGCGAAGAAGGCATCAGCGCCAGCGTTGCCCTGCCCGGCCCGTTTGGCGTGGCCAACAAGCCGGAACAGGCCCTGGAAACCCTGCGCGACCTGCTGGGCCAACTGGGCACCACGCAATACCACGCCACCGCGATCGAGCTGTATGCGCCGCAGGCGTTCTTCATCCCGAATTCGCAGCTCAAGGCCCTGCGCCGTGAAGTGATCGAGGCGCTGACCGAGGCGCGTATCCAGGCCCATCCACGGGGCGGCCGCAAGGCAGAAACCACGCCGCCGCCAGTGTATCCGGAATCGCACCTGTCGTTCCTGGCCAACGTCTACAACCAGAAGGCCCGCGACTTCTATCACCGTCACGGTGTGCAACTGATCGATGCGGCGTATGAAGCCCACGAAGAAACCGGCGAAGTGCCGGTGATGATCACCAAGCACTGCCTGCGGTTCTCGTTCAACCTGTGCCCCAAACAGGCCAAGGGTGTGACGGGGGTGAAGACCAAGGTTGCGCCGATGCAGTTGATCCACGGCGACGAAGTACTGACGCTGAAGTTCGACTGCAAGCCTTGCGAGATGCACGTGATCGGCAAGATCAAGGGCCACATCCTCGGCCTGCCGCAACCCGGCAGCGTGGTGGGTTATATCAGCCCGGATGACCTGCTCAAGACCATCCCGCGCGGCGCACATTGAGTCGCGGGTGAGCGTCATGCTACGGCGTGACGTTCACCGCTGTTTTCGAGCGCCACCACCAACCCCGCTGCAATCCCGCCGCCGCCAGCAGAATGGCCGCCACGCCCAGCCATTGCATCCAGCCCAGCCGATGCCCAAAGGCAATCCAGTCGACAAAGATTGCCGCAATCGGGTAGATAAACGACAGCGCCCCGGTGATTGCCGTCGGCAACTTCTGGATCGCGCCATACAGCAGCACGTACATCAAGCCGGTATGCACAACGCCCAGGGTCAGCAATGCGGCCCAGGCATCCATCGACGCCGAAAGGCTGTGCCACTGCATCAACGGTGCCAGCAGCAAAGCGCCCGTGGTCACCTGGATCAGCGCCATCAAATGCGGCGGTACCTCCTTCAAGCGCTTGATGATCAGCGCGGCAATCGCGTACAAAAACGCCGCACCCAGCGCCAATGCCACGCCCACCAGATAGTCATCCCCGGTATTTGACTGATCGCCATGGGCAGTGACAATCGCCAGCATTCCCACGAACGCCACGCTCAGCCAGGCGAGCTTCTGCACGGTGATTTTCTCGCCCAGGAACACTGCTGCCAGCATCACCAGCATGAACGGCTGCACGTTATACACCGCTGTACTGATGGAAATGGATGCCCTGGCGTAGGACTCGAACAGCAGCAACCAATTCCCCACGATCGCCACGCCGCTGAGCATCGCCAGCCCGAGTTTGCGGTAGTCCAGCAAGTCCAGGCGCAGATAGCCGAGCAGCCAGCACACCACCAGCAACGTCAGCGCGCCGATCACGCAACGCCAGAACACCACTTCGACCACCGGCACCCCCGATACCAGCACGAACCAGCCGATGGTGCCGGATATGAGCATGGCGGCGACCATTTCCCATGAACCGCGACGTATGGATTTGTCCATGATTGAGCTCCTCAAGTGAGGCTCAATTATGGCAATCTGGCCTGTAGCGACTCCAGATTCTAAATAAGGCGAACCTTGCATTTCGCCTATTCTTATTAGGCAAACCTGAGCAATCGCTTTCGGAGCGACCATGATTGACAGCATTGACCAGCAACTGATCGCCGCGCTGATGGACGATTCGCGCCTGTCCCTCAAGGCCTTGGCGGGTATCACCGGCCTGTCCTCCCCCAGCGTCGGCGAGCGGCTGCGGCGCCTGGAAGAGCGTGGCGTCTTGAAGAACTACACCGTGGACATTGACCCCAAGCATTTTGGCTATCTGCTGCAAGCCATCGTGCGCATTCGCCCTTTGCCCGGGAAACTGCAGGAGGTGGAGCGCCAGATCCAGGCGATCCCCGAGTTCACCGAGTGCGACAAGGTGACCGGCGATGACTGCTTCATCGCACGCCTGCATGTGCGCACCATGGACCAACTCGACACACTGCTGGATAAGCTCAACGCTTACGCCGAAACCAACACCGCCATCGTCAAGAAAACCCCGGTAAAACGCCGATTGCCACCACTGAGTGATTCATGATTCTGAGTCACTGATGCAGTGACGGGATCGCTATTCTGTCAATCCAGGGCGGTGTTTATGCTTGATCCACACATTGGAACAACAGGCGTAAACACCATGTATGTCATCACCGGAATCACAGGCAAAGTCGGCGGCGCCCTCGCGCGCTTTCTCCTCAACGATCGTCAACCCGTGCGCGCAGTCATTCGCGATGCCAGCAAAGGCGCCGTATGGGCCGCCCTTGGTTGCGAGGTCGCCATCGCCAATATGGACGACGCTGCGGCCCTCACCGAAGCATTCAAGGGCGCCACCGGCGTGTTCATCCTGCCGCCTTCGGATTTCGACCCGGAGCCGGGTTTTCCCGAGGCGCGCAAGGTGATTGCCGCCGTCGCTCAGGCCATTGAAGCTGCGGCCCCGCAGAAAGTTGTTTGCCTGTCGACCATCGGCGCCCAGGCCGAGCACCTGAATCTGCTGACCCAACGCACCTTGATGGAGCAGGCGCTGAGCGCGTTGAACGTGCCGGTGACCTTTTTGCGTCCGGGCTGGTTCATGGAAAACGCCGCCTACGACGTAGCCACCGCCCGCGAACACGGAGTGATCCACAGCTTCCTGCAACCGCTGGATAAGACCGTACCGATGATCGCCACCGCCGACGTCGGCCGCCTCGCTGCGCAATTGTTGCAGCAACACTGGAGCGGGCGTCGGGTAGTTGAGCTGGAAGGCCAATGGGTCAGCCCGAACGACATCGCTCGCACGTTGACCGAAGTGCTTGGTCGTGGTGTGACAGCACAGGTGGTGCCTCGCGATGCGTGGGAGCCGATGTTTCGTGAGCAAGGCGCGCAGAATCCAATGCCGCGGATGCGCATGATTGATGGGTTTAACGAAGGTTGGATCTGCTTTGAGCAGGCGGACGTGGTTAAGGGTGAGACCACATTGCTCAAGGTGCTGCGGGAGTTGGCTGCAAAAACCTGATGCCATGGCCTGCAAGCCAGCTCAGTGATTGGGTACATATCCGTTATTTGGGTAACGGCGGCGTATGGTTTCGCTCTTCCAGCGAGTCACTTTGCAAAAGCGGCAAAGTCCACCAAACGGCATTGCTCCGCGGGCCGCCGCTCCGCAATACCTGCGTTCGGCCTCGGACTTATTGGGGCAGTCAGATCAAAATCAAAAGCAAGAGCACAGCGGCCTCCCGGCGGGCTTGAGTGTTAAAAGC
>NZ_JACAPY010000034.1:156146-169233 GCF_013385455.1 Pseudomonas sp. G1002 | reverse complement strand
TTTGCCTGGACGCGGTTGTATCGCAGCAGTGCCGTGGAAGTGGATTGCGGGTTGGGGTTTGGCTGGAGTCATGCGCTGGCGCAGCGCTTGGTGGTGAGCGGCGAATCGGTGGTGTGGACCGATCACGAGAACCGCAGCACCACCTTTCCCCTGCCCTCTGCTGCACGGCCGGCGATCACCAATAGCCTGGCGGAAGCGGCGATTTATCTGGGTGCTTTGCCGGATGAATGGGTGCTGGCTCAGGCTTCGCTTTTCTACCACTTCCGTGACGGTGTGCTGACGGCGATCAGCGATGCGTATGACAACCGGCTGCGTATTTCCCGTGACTATTCCGGGCGGATTCAGCGGATTGATAACGGCGTTGGTCAAGGATTGCTGCTGCGGTATGACCGCCGACATATCGTTGCCGTCGACTATCAGGTGCAGCGGGAACTGGACTGGGTTACCGAGCAGAACGTTGTTGCCTACAAGTACGACGATGCGTGGCGGTTGATCGAAGCGACCAACGCGGTAGGCGAAAGCGAGCGTTATCGCTACGACGATCAGCAGGTGATCCTGGAACGGGAACTGGCCGGTGGGGCGAGTTTCTTCTGGGAGTGGGAACGGTCCGGCAAGGCGGCGCGATGTGTCCGGCACTGGGCCAGCTTTTCGCAGATGGACACGCGGTATGTGTGGGACGACAACGGCACGGTCACCGTGCACAACGCCGATGGCAGCCAGGAAGTCTACGTCCACGACCAGCGCGCACGGCTGGTGCAGCGGATCGATCCGGACGGCGCGCAGCACTTCAAATCCTACGACGAAAAAGGCCGGCTGACGGTCGAGCAGAATCCACTGGGGGCGGTGACGGCGTATCAGTACGACGAAGCCGGTCGGTTGATTGCGCTGTTTCCCGGTGACGATGCACCCACCTCCTACGAGCATGACAACGGGTTCGTACGGGTTGTGCGCCGTGGTGACGCGGTGTGGAAATACCAGCGTAACGATCAAGGCGATATCACTCGCAAGACTGATCCGGATGGCAATTACACCGAATACACCTACACCCAACACGGAAAGCTCACGGGTGTTTGGTATCCGGATAACAGCAGCCAACGCTTTATCTGGAACGAACGCGGCCAGCTCATTGAAGAAAAACTGGCGAATGGCGGTGTGCGGCGTTATCGCTATGACGAGCTGGGGCGGCAGGTGGCTTGCGAGGATGAGCATGGTGCGCTGACCCAGTATCAGTGGGACGCCGTAGGTCGTTTGCTGAAAGTGATTCAGTCTGACGGGGCCACACGCGAATTCAGCTACAACCCGTACGGAAAAATCACCGCTGAGCGCGACGAGTTGGGCCGCGTCACCCGCTACGAATACGCCGATGGTCTGCACCTGATCAGCCGCCGGATTAATCCGGACGGCACGCAGCTTAAATACCGTTATGACAATGTTCGGCTGTTACTGACCGAGATTGAAAACGAGGTCGGAGAGACCTATCGGCTCGACTATCACGCCAATGGCCTGATCCAGCAGGAAACCGGGTTTGATGGTCGCCGCACCGCCTATGTCTACGACCTCGCCGGGCATCTGCTGGAAAAGACCGAATACGGCGATGACGGCAGTCAGCTGGTTACCGGTTATGCGCGCGATGCTGCCGGTCGCCTGGTAAGAAAAACCCTGCCCGACCGCAGCATTGTCGATTACACCTACGACCGCCTCGGCAATCTCCTCAGCGTCGACGACGGTCATTGGCCGCTGCATTACGAATACGACCTGCAAAACCGCCTCACCGCCGAACACCAGGGCTGGGGCACGTTGCGCTATGGATACGACGAATGCGGCCAACTCGAAAAACTACGCCTTCCGGATAACAACCGCCTCACCTTTCACCACGACAAAGGCGGCGACCTCGCCACCGTCGAACTCAACGGTAACCTGCTCACCTCGCACCTGTTCAAATCCGGCCGCGAACACCAACGCCAGCAGGGCCAACTCCTCAGCCACTACCACTATGACGACCAGGGCCGCCTGCACGCCCACGCGATCACCCAACAGGAACAACGCTACCAGCGCCGCCAATACAACTACGACAAACGCGGCAACCTCACCCGCATCCTCGACACTCGAAAAGGCCAGCACGACTACCACTACGACCCACTCGACCGACTGACCCGCGCCAACCACTCGCACGACCTGCAGGAACGCTTCGTCCAAGACCCGGCGGGCAACCTGCTGATGCAAGACCGCGTAGGGCCCAGCGTCGTCAAAGGCAATCGGCTCTTGATGCAAGGCGACCGTCATTACGACTACGACGCCTTCGGCAACCTCCTGCGCGAACGCCGGGGCCGCGCTCAACAACTGGTCACCGAATACCGCTATGACTGCCAGCACCGCCTGATCGGCGTCACCCAACCAGACGGCACACGGGCCAGCTACCGCTATGACCCGTTTGGTCGGCGCATCGCCAAAACGATAAAAAGCCAAACCACCGAGTTCTTCTGGCAAGGCGACACGCTGATTGCCGAACACAGTGCTGATCACCACCAAAGCTATATCTACGAACCCAACAGCTTTCGCCCATTAGCGCTGCTGAAAGGCTACGGCCCGGAAGACGCAAAACCCTTCCACTACCAACTCGACCACCTCGGCACCCCACAAGAACTCACCGCATCCGACGGAGAAATAGTGTGGTCAGCGCACTACCGCGCCTACGGCCAAATCGCGAAGCTGGACGTCAACACCGTTACCAACCCGCTGCGCTTTCAGGGCCAATACTTCGACCCGGAAAGCGGGCTGCACTACAACCGACATCGCTACTATAATCCGGATATTGGTCGTTATCTGACGCCCGACCCCGTGAAGCTGGCGGGTGGGCTGAACGGCTACCAATATGTGCCCAACCCGACGGGATGGGTTGACCCGCTTGGATTGAACACCTGCCCGGGTGGCGATGGATGTAAGCCGAAAGCCGTTGATAACGATCCTGCTAGAAAAGTAAAAGCCGATGAAGGTGTACCTTCGGCGCCAGTTATTAGAGGAGTTGATGCGGAAAGCTTGAATCGAACGCATAGTATCGAGGGGAAAAGATCAACCAAGCGAGTCGACGAAATCTCCCTCAGCATGCGGAGCAAGGGTTACGACACAAATGAGCCTATCGACGTGGTCGAGGTGAACGGGCAGCGCTATATTATCGACGGGCACCACCGAGCCTCAGCGGCAAGACGGACAAATACGCCAGTCACCATAAAATTGATAGAGAACCTAAATAGCCATAAGGGAACGCTCAAAAGTAAAGATGACGTAATAAACGCTTCGAATGCTGTTGGACTTGATAGGTTAGAAAGGCCGAGACGATGAAAAAGAACAACCTGGAGAATTTGATCCACGAATATCTATATCAGGTGAAAAGAGCGACTGATTTACTTGAGCGCACATTCGGAACAAAAAACATACTCCAGCTATGGCGCAGCAAAGAAATCCCGCAACGCGGGAGGATCACTGACAACATCTCCTACGAACTACACGGAATTGGCTGCAGAGTCGATTTTTCCGGAGTATGTATCGATTTCGACTATGGCCCAGACGAAAGAGTGGACGGCTTCGACCCGTGGCGGCTTTACATTTACGCATGCGAAGTACCACACCGGTACAAAAAGTACACCAACCAGAACACTCTCAAACTAGAATTCAATAATTATGTAGCGCAAGGAAAAGCACAAAAAATCACTGACTCCATGTCCAACCTATACTTCCTGAATCCTTGACCCTGCTCACCCCCTGACCAGCTGTCGCCAGGCGAACATTCGAGTTTACCCAGCGTAAAACTCACTCTTTCGCGGTAAACACTCCCCCTCAACTCCACGCCACCACCAACAACCCCGCCCCCAACACCAAACACAGCGGCGAGTAAAAAAATGTATCCAGCCGCGCAAACCGCGACCCGCCGACCTTCTTGAAAAAACCCACCAGCTCTGAATCCCCAATCGCCCGGGCAAACATCACCAGTGCTACTGCACTAATCCCCCACTGCAACGCATGGTTGGACACCGGCTCGAAATACAGCCCGGCCCGCAAACACACCAGCACCGCAATCGCCACCAACCCCACACCCACCAGCAACGTTCCCAGTGCCGACGGCTTGAACGCCGGTCGCGGCCCGCTGGCGAATTCACCCGGCAGCTGCGGAATAGCCGCCGTCACACCCAATTTGCCGCCGGCCGCCCAGTACAAATGCACCAGGCTGATAAAGCCAAAAACCCCGACGATCCATCGCGCGACTAAAAAGCTCATGGCTGGATATCCTTGGAAAAGTCCGAGAGAGGATAGCCCTCTTGAGATTTTTTGCAGGCAATTCGTCGGCGGCTGATGGTAAAGTGCCGCCCCATGAAACTCGCCCGTACCGACCGCTCGCTCATTGCCTGGATGCTCTACTGCTGCGTCCTGTTCAATGTGTTCGCCTGCAGCATCGGCCACGGGCAAATGGTCGGGATGCAGCTCAACGGCATCGGCGGCCAGTTCTGTACGGTGGACCCGCGCACCCAGGCGCCGGCGCCTTACAAGTCCACCGATGAATCCCTGCCCACGCTCTCGAAAGCCTTCGGTTGCCCGCTGTGCTCCACCGGCGGCATGGGTCCGGCGCTCAACTCCAGCCTCAACGTGGCGGTGCTTCCGCAACCCCATGCGCCGCCGCCCGCCATCGTTGCCAGTGCCGACATCCCTGCCCGCTTCACCTGGCCTGCGGCTAATCCGCGCGCCCCGCCCGCCTTCGCCTGATACCTGCGCTTTTCTGATTGGCCCACGCGGCTGCCTCCCCCGGGAGTGCGGACGGCACTGGGTTGTTTTCAAGCCAAGTTTTTCAGGATTCAACCATGAAACATTTACCCCTTTTGGCGGGCCTGTTCGGCTGCCTGCCTGTCAGCACCTGGGCGATTGAGCTGGCAACGACCACCATTGATGGCGAGCAAACCGGTGATGCCGGCCTGGCCCTGGATCAGTCCAGTGGCATGGCCTCGCGCCTGGGGCTGAGCGTGCGGGAAACCCCGGCGTCCATCAGCATTGCCAACCGCAATGACATCGAGCGCCGAGGCGCCAAGACCTTCCAGGACGCGGCCAATACCCTGCCCGGGGTCAACGCCAGCGCGCCGCCTGGGTTTGGCGGTTTCATTTCCTATCGAGGGTTTACCAGCAGCCAGATTACCCAGATGTTCAATGGCGTCGCGGTGTCCGGCGGCCTGGCTCGCCCCGTGGATGCGTGGATTTATGACCGGGTCGAACTGGTGGGCGGGCCCTCCTCGCTGATCAACGGCGCCGGCTCCGTCGGTGGTTCGCTGAACTACGTGACCAAGCTGGCCACCCGTGAGGAACAGGCCGCCGAAGGTCAGCTCACCTATGGCAGCTACGACACTGCCGGAATGGCCTTCGGCCTGAACCACGCCCTGACCGAGCCGGGCGCCGAGGTCCAGCATTACGCGCGCCTGGACGTAAGCCGCAACACCAACCACACCTATATCGATCGCCAACAGCGCGATGCCTGGAGCGTGGCGTTTTCCCTGCTGAGTGATTTCACCCCGAACCTGTCCCACACCCTGGCCCTGGAATATCAGGACGAACACGAGGACAGCCCCTACTGGGGCACACCGGTGCTCAACCCGAAGTCGGGCGAGTTGAAGATCGACAAACACAACCGCTTCAACAACTACAACGTGGCCGACGGTCGTTATGAGCAACGCACGATCTGGGTGCGCTCGATCATCGACTACCGGATCAATGACAGCACCACGCTGAAAAATACCCTCTATCACCTCGACAGCCAGCGCGACTATCGCAACCTGGAAACCTACCAGTACAACGCCGATAACAGCGCGGTGAATCGCTCGACGGCCTATCAGGTGCGGCATCAGGGTGAGCAGAACGGCAACCAGTTCGAGCTGCGCCATGACGACACATTCTTCGGCTTGAGCACGACCTGGTCGGGCGGCTTTGAGTACAAGGTCAACAGCACCACCAACAACCCGTTGAACGTATCCGCCAAAAACACGGTGGACCCGAACAACTACGATCCGGGGCATTTCTATGATCTTCCCGGCACCAAGCCCGGCTTCGACCCGGACAAAACCAACGCCGTCACCACCAAGGCGTTGTTTGTCGAAAACCGCCTGGGTCTGACCGACAAACTGTCGCTGCTCACTGGGCTGCGCTACGACGCGATTGACCTTGAGGTCACCAACCACCGGGACATCACCGCCAGCAATCCCCGGCACGTCAAGCGCAGTTGGGAACCGGTGACCGGGCGCATCGGCCTGACGTATCAGTTCATTCCACAAGCCAATGTCTACGTGCAATACAGCACCGCCGCCGAACAGCCGAGCACCACCACCCAGGTGTTCGACGTGTCCACCGGCAAGCAATGGGAAGTGGGCAGCAAGTTCGATTACCTCGACGGTCGCGGCTCCGCCACGGTGGCCGCCTACCGGATCGAGCGCAAGGACTTCGCCGTCACCGACCCGCTGGACCCGACCAATAGCATTCCGGTGGGCGCGCAGACGTCCAAGGGTATCGAGCTGGCCAGTTCGTTGCGGGTCACGCCCAAGCTATTGCTGGAGGGCAACTACGCCTGGGTCGATGCCGAATACGAGGACTTCAACGAGAAAACCGCCAGCGGTGCCGTGGTGTCGCGCAAGGGCAATACGCCGACCAATGTGCCCAGGCAGGTGGGTAATCTGTGGCTGACCTATGACTTTGCGGAGGATTGGCAAGGAGGTGTGGATGCGCGGTATGTGGCGTCGGTGTATGCCGATAACGCCAACACGCTGACGGTGCCGGCCTTTACCTTGCTCGGGACGTTTTTGACTTACAAGGTGGATCAACACACCTCCGTGACGGGCCGGGTGCGTAACCTGACCAATGAGGTGTATGCCGAGTTTGCCCATGTGTCGCCGGCGTATTATCTGGGGTCGCCGAGGACGTTTGAGCTGGCGGTGCAGACGAAGTTCTAAAGCGCAGCAAGTTTCAAGGCAAGAATGAGGTCAGTGTGGGAGCGGGCTTGCTCGCGAAAGCGGTGAGTCAGTCAATACAAATGTTGGCTGAAAAACCGCTTTCGCGAGCAAGCCCGCTCCCACATTTTTGATCGCAATCGGGCTGTTATATCGGTGTTACTTCAGGCTGGCTTCGACCTTCTGCGCCACATCCTCAGTAAGCCACGCCTTCCAGACTTCCGGATGATCCTTGAGAAATGCCTGGGCGACTTCTCGCGGCTGGCTGTGCTTCTCGCTCATTTCGGCCAGCGCCTTGTTCAGCGGCTCGATCGGAAAGTCGACCTTGGCAAAGAACTCGGCGATCTGCGGATGCTCCTTCTGGAACGGCGTGGACACACCGATGCTCAGCTTGGAGGCCAGGGAACGTGTAGGTTTCGGGTCAGGATTGTCTGCATCGGTCAGCGTTTTCCACGCCTCGGCATCAAATGGCGGCTCTTCCAGCTGGATCAGCTTGTAGCGCCCCATCAACGGTGTAGGCGACCAGTAATAGAACAGCACCGGCTTGCCCCGACGGATCGAGGAAGCAATCTCGGCATCCAGCGCAGCACCCGAACCACTGCGGAAATTCACATAGCTGTCGTCAAGCCCGTAGGCCTTGAGCTTTTGCTTGTTGACCACTTCCGAGGTCCAGCCAATCGGGCTGTTGAGGAAACGGCCCTTGCTCGGTGCTTCCGGGTCCTTGAACACGTCCTTGTAGCGCGCCAGATCCTTCACGCTGCGCAGGTCCGGCGCGAGGGGCTTGATGCCTTTGGCCGGGTCGCCCTTGACCACGTACTCCGGCACCCACCAGCCTTCAGTGGCGCCCTTGACGATATCCCCAACGCCCACCACTTTGCCTTCGGCCTCGGCCTTGACCCACACCGGGCTGCGGCCGGCCCATTCTTCGCCGATCACCTGGATGTCGTTTTTCGCCAGGGCGGTTTCCAGGGTGATGGTGGTGCCGGGCAAGGTGTCGGTGGGCAAGTCATAGCCCTTTTCGACAATCACCCGCAGCACCTCGGTGATCAGGCTGCCGCTTTCCCAGTTCAGGTCGGCAAAATGAATCGGCGCCTGGGCCGCTGATACCGGCAGCGACGCCACCGACAGACTCAGGGTCGTCAGTGAGGCTACCAACAGTGCTCGAATTCCTTTCATGCTTTGCACCTCATGCCTTACAGCAATCGCGAATGGCTTTGCTGTAACACCGCGAAGCCTCTGAATACTTAAGTCAACTCAACTGTAGTAGAGGTTCCGAGGAACATGGCAGGCTGCCGGTTTTTACGCAGGATTGTTCAGCCGCTGCAACTCGCGGCGCACCATGCTGGCGAATTCGGCGGGCTTGAGTTCATACAGTTGGCCGGCGACCCAGCTCAACCAGGCGCCCTGCAACTCGGCCTTGCGGGCAAACAATTGAGCCGCCGTGGCTTGGGCATCGAGCAGGTGCTGCTCGTGGAACTGCGCCCTACCCTGGCTCATTACTCGCTGGCCTTGAAGGTCACGAGTTCACCCTTGCGCCATTTGGCGGCCTTGCCGGTGACGGCCTTCAGGGTCTTGGTCAGGCCTTCTACCAACTGCTCATTGGCGGCAAACACCAGCATCACGCTGTGGCCTTCCTTGAACACGATGCCCTGGCCTTCGGCCGAGGACACAAAGGCGTAATCGCCCAGGCCATACACCGTCAACTTGATATCGCGAAACTTCAGTTCGAACTTGCCGCCTTCGCGGCTGGGCAATACAGCGGCCCGGAAATGATCACCGACCTTGAGTTCCAGGCGCGGCTTGTCGTCCACCACCAATGCCGCTTCGGTATCGATCTCGGCGATGTAGATACCTTCAGGTGTCTGCTCAGTGACGTAGACGAAACGGGATTGAAACTGCTTGACCAACTTTGCGCGCAAATCACCCAGCACGAATAACGCGTGCATATCCAGATTACTGACTGCCAAGGAAACGCCCCCACATCAAAAGGGTGCTGTCCGCCCAAGCGGGCAGCACAAAAAAACGGCCGGAAACGGCACGATCACACAACAAATCCACTGATAAAAACTGAAGAAGATCACGCTGCCAGGCCATGAGACTAGTACAGGCGTGCCCGACGCACCTTACGCAGGTCGCCAGGCGTTGCAGGAAATCACAGGTTTAACGACCAGAGAATACTGGCCGACCCACTTCAGACAATAACCCTTTAAAAAATGCAGTTTCCGACATCCAACACAGAAACTAATGCTTTGGATGGAACCGGACGCCGGACACTGACGACAATACTAAAACAGCAACACGGGTCAAAACCACTCGAAATACTGCAAGCGGGTACGCAATGTCGATCGACAGGAGCTGATTATGCAACGACCTCAACCGATTGCCACACCTTCGAACACAGGTTCATCTTTTATCGATGACGGGCAATTCTACTCCCTATACACCCACGACAGTTGCCTGCATTCGGCGCTCTATCGGGTAGTCCCCGCCGGGAGAAACTTTTTCCATATCCTTGAAGTGCCCAGTGGGCGGATCAAAGGTTTTCGCAGCGGCCATAGCCAGGCCTGCGAACTGGCCCGACAGCTGGAAGCCATCCTGCAAGCGCCACACGGCTGAGGCGCGGCTGGCGTTTCGTCATCTGGTTGACTTTACTGCGCCGCCAGCGCGTAACAACTGCCATACTGGTCCGTCCATTGAGATTTGTGCCCTTGCGGTTCAGGTTTCATCAGCGCAATTACCTCCAAGGGAAGGCTATACGTGACGGAATTTGATATTGGCGAATTTTTCATCCATGGCGAAGCCAGGGAAGTAGACGGTGAGTTCCAGGCCGTGATTGTGATGCGGGCCAAGGCTCCCCTGACCACCGTGACGACTCACCAAGTAGAAAAGGACCGCTGGTTCAAAACCGTAGACGCTGCCAACACGGCTGCCAAGGAAGCCGCAAAAGCACTTAAGGCCGCCGTTGATTCCGGCGCGCTGACCTCCTGATTACCCGGCGCGACAATCCGATCGAACTCTGTCCCGCAACAACCCTCCCATGCATACGATGATCAGCCCGCATGGAGAACGATATGGAAGCGCAGACCTACACCCTCGAAGACCTGTTTGAACAACTTGGAGAAGATTCGTCACCCGAAGGGATTGACGATTTTATCGGCAAACACACCCTGCCCAATGACGTAAAGCTGATTGACGCGGATTTCTGGTCACCGCAACAAGCCCAATTTCTTAAAGATGAACTGCGTGAAGACGCAGTCTGGGCAATTGCGGTCGATGAGCTGAACCAGCGCCTGCACCAGCAACCCTGAGCCTTCAATGCAGGCTGTCTGACTGCTCCAGGTGCAACAGCGCCTCCCAGGCAGCCCTGCACTCTTCGGCTTCGTCGCGACTGGCGAACGCCGTGCCGCGCTGCTCGCCATTGAGCAACACTACCCAACAGGCCTTTTGCCCCAGCGCACGCAGGGTGGGCGGTACGCCACTGCCAATCATCACAGCCACATCGACTTTGGTTTGCATGGAGCGCCTCCGGAAAATTAGTTAGCTGGCTAACAATGTTCGCCATGCTACGGTTTTCTTCCAGTTGGAAAAAGCTATCCCCGGAATAGCTCCCTTGCATTACCTGCAACAATCCCCCGCTGAATCAGCGCCCCTCGGGTTTGTAGCCCAGGCGCAAGCCACCCCAATGCCGGCCATTGACCGTGATCGGCACCGACAGATCGTGCATCAACTCCCCGGTATCGCGAGTGTAGGTCTGCAACAACACCGCCTGCTGGTGGCTGCCGCAGCGGATTCCCGTGCGGTCTTCAAACTTGCGCTTGGTACGATTTTGTACCGCGTCCACTTGGGCATCGCCGGTCAGCGCTTGGGAGAACACCTTGTTGTGGGTTGGCACATAACCCTGTGGCGTGCAGGCGATGGCGAATACCAGGCCCTCATGCCGGGGCAGCAGGGCCTCCTGGATGGCCGGCAGCACCTGGTCGGTGTAGCCGTCAAAACGCGTGTGGTACTTGCTTGGCCGCGTGTTGGGAATGGCGGTGTAGCTGCGGTCGAACAGGTCATCGAGGCTGATGCGGTTTTGCAGGACGTCGGCTTCAAACTGCGCGGCAATGCGGCTCGCGCCTTCGCGTGCCAGGTCATAGATGCGCTGGTGGTAGTCATCCAGGCCGACCTCGGCAAGGCGCTCGCTGATGGTTTCAGCCTGGCCTTCCATTTGTACGGCGGCGGCGGCCAACTGTTGGGTCTGCTGGTCGCTGACGGTCAAATCGCTGCGCATCTGCTCCACCGCATGGAACAAGCTGTCGAGTTGGGCCCGGTTGGTGTCGGTGCCCTGGGCGATTTCATTGACCTGGCCTTCGACATCAGCTGCCAGGCTGGCAATGCTGTCCAGTTGCTCGCCGGCGTGCTCCACCTGCTCTACACCGGATTGCAGATCGGCCGACAATTGCCGGATCTGCTCCACCACCTGGGCGGTACGCTGCTGGATATCCGCCACCATCACCCCGACTTCATCGGTCGCCGTGGCGGTTCGCCCGGCCAGGCCACGCACCTCGTCGGCGACCACCGCAAACCCGCGACCATGCTCACCGGCCCGCGCGGCTTCAATCGCCGCGTTCAAGGCCAGCAGGTTGGTCTGGCTGGCGATCGACTGGATCACCAGGGTGACCCGCTGGATTTCTTCGCTGCGCTGGCTCAAGGCCTCGATCAATTGACGGCTGTCGTTGGCGCGCTGGCTGAGCTGGTGCATACGGGTGATGGACTGCGCCAGCACCTCGCGCCCTTCGGTACTGCGCTGATGGGCCTGGCTGGCCGCGCCGAGGGCCTGGCGGCTCAGTTGCGAGGTGACCTGCTCGGTGCCGATCATCACTTCGGCACTGCTGACAATCTGCTTCGCCGCGCCCAATTGTGATTGCAGCCTGGCCGCCAGTTGCTTGACCGAATAGGCCACGCCGGCAGCAGACAGTGCGTTATGGCTGGTGGTGTAGGACAGGTCGCGGGTCAGCTCGCCGATTGCATCGGTGGCTTCGGCCGGTGCGGCATTGTGGGTGCGATGTTTCAGGCGGGGCAGCCAGATCAGCAGCAGGGCCACCGGCAGGCACAGGTAAATCGAGAGTTGGGCGAACGCCAGGCCCAGCAGCAACAGCACCAGGGCGGTACTTTGCAGGAGCGGCGTCAACCAGCCGGGCAACTGTCGCGCCACCACCGGTGGTGACACTGCTGCGCCCATGAGAGATCCGTCTCCAGCCATGTTCGTTACCCCGCTGCTTGTCGTTATTGTGACTGCATTAGACGCCACTATGTGGCCATTATCCATGGGCCTTTAGTGGGGGGCTTGCAGCAGATCAATAAGCGGGGGGAAACGGCTGTTTTCTGCTGGGAACCGGGTAACCCGGCTCCAGCAGTTCACCGCATCAGGCTTGACGCTGGTGCTTGTCGATTTGCTCGTGGCGCTCTTGCGCTTCGATGCAGTACTTGGTGGTCGGGCTGATCAGCAGGCGCTTGAGGCCGATAGGCTCGCCGCTGTCGTCGCACCAGCCGAAGGAGTCTTCCTTGATACGGCCCAGGGCCTGCTCAAGTTGCGGCAGCATGCGCTGGTCGCGGTCGATGGCGTTCACCAGCCAGGTGCGCTCTTCTTCGACAGAAGCAGCGTCGGCCGGGTCTGCCGGGGTGTCCAGGCTTTCAATGGCGATGCGGTTCTGCTCGATGCGCTCGTGGTGTTCCACTTTCATGTCCTGCAACAACTTCTCGAAAAAAGCGTGCTGCTCGGCATTCATGTAGTCATCCGCCGGCATGGCCAGCAACTTTTCCTTTGTCATTGATTTCTCTATAAAAAATACGTGCATTAAGGCGAATAAGGGAGCGTTCCGGCCGACCTCTGCAGGTCTCGGAAAGGCGCCGTCCATTTCAAGCGCCACCCGGCACTCAATTTACGAGGGGCGGCAGTCTAAGGCCGACTTGAGGGCTCAGCAACTGAAATGACAGGCATTTTTTCCAAGATAACCCGCAAAGGCACCAGGACGGGCTCGGCGAATGGTCATCGGAGTGCGTTTATAGCAAGAAATTCAGTGTTGTGGAGCTATATAGAAGACAAACGGTTAAATGTGGGAGCGGGCTTG